>JAAFJB010000043.1 GCA_013297995.1 Chitinophagales bacterium
GAGTATTTTGAAAGCGACGCTGAGGCGCGTAACTTCGCAGCTTCTTTGCTGCATATGTAATGATGAATTATTAAAAAGAAGATATTTTTATATGAGTTTATTAGCTATTGATTGGGTAAGTGTGGGTGTTAAATCGGGACAGTTTATTTTGTCTTTCTCCATATTAGTGGTACTACACGAGTTGGGACATTTTTTGCCCGCTAAATGGTTTGGATGTAGGGTAGAAAAATTTTATTTGTTCTTCAATCCATGGTTTAGTTTGTGGAAGAAAAAAAAGGGAGAAACCGAATATGGTCTCGGCTGGATTCCTTTTGGCGGCTATGTAAAAATTGCTGGAATGATTGATGAAAGTATGGATAAGGAACAAATGAAACTTCCGCCTGAGCCTTGGGAATTTCGTTCTAAACCAGCTTGGCAAAGACTAATCATTATGATTGGTGGGGTAGTAGTGAATATTTTATTGGCCATTGTTATCTTTATTGGCATCACTTGGGTTTGGGGCGATGAACAGTTGCCAGTGAAAAATTTAAAATATGGAGTATCTGTAGACTCACTTGCAAAAAGTATTGGATTACAAGATGGCGATAATGTGGTAGGAATGGATGGTAAAATCATTGAAAATTTCGGGACTATTGAATCTGAAATGGTATTAACAGAAGCCAAGCGATTACAAGTAGTGCGGAATGGACAAACCATGAATATTGGTATTCCTGTTGGCTTTATGAAATCTATTGTGAAGCAAAAAAAATTCAGTGGAATGCTCCTGCCAAGATACCCAGTTATAGTAGATTCAGTGAGCAAATCAGCTACTATTACCCAAGGCGAATTGCTTAAAGGAGATACACTTATTGCCATCAATGGACAATATTTTAACTATTACCATGAATTTGATATTTTGAAGAAAGCAAAGGCAGATTCAATGGTGGTATTAACTGCAATTAGGGGAAATGATACGGTGTATGTAAAAGCATTGGTAAATGAGAAAGGGTCGATTGGGTTTTTTCAAAAAAATCTGCTTAAAATTCTGGGTACAGTCACCATAAAATATGGTTTTATTGAATCTATTCCTATTGGAGTAACCCGTTGTGTTGAAACCTTAGACAGGTATGTAACTGGGTTAAAACAACTGTTTACAGGTAAAGTAAATGCCAGCGATTCATTGGGTAGTGTAATAAGTATTGGCAATACATTTCCAGGTGTTTGGGATTGGGAAAGATTCTGGACTCTTACTGGTATTTTCTCCATTGTACTTGCATTCATGAATATATTGCCGATTCCTGCACTCGATGGCGGTCACGCTTTATTCACTTTGTATGAAATGATTTCTGGAAGAAAACCGGGCGATAAATTTATGGAATATGCACAAATGGCTGGTATGATTTTGTTGATGGGATTAATGGCTTATGCATTGGGATTAGATTTTTGGAGATTGTTTAAATAGTTAAATGGGGCCGTGTTGGTTTTGACAGCATAGGCTACGGTTGGTGTAAGCATGCAGTGCGTTGGATAATTAGCACTTTAATCTGAATATTCAAAACTCAACTGGCAATACTCAGTATGCCATGGCTGCTTAATCAGTGATTAAGTAACCATTTGGGCCGCCGCATAGGTTCACTTCTTTCCATATGCCGCCGCCGACTCAAAGCAAAAGAAGGTGCTGCAACAGAAGGCTGTGACTGTTGCTCAAGACCATCCAGCTAAGTGGTTAATTGGTTTGTTCTTTTCCGGCTTACCACCTACAATTAATAAAGAAATAAGCATGTAGAAAGCTAATGGTTGCGATGTTTGGACACCGGTTCGAATCCGGTCGGCTCCACAAAACCGTCTTGTTTAAAATGAGGCGGTTTTTTTAATTGATTTTAATTAGATAGTTTGGTTTGTAATATTTTTGAAATTATAGCTACTAATAATTTGTACCAATTGTTAGCTAGATCATGATCCTTAAATTTATTTCTACCAGTTTACTCCTTATTTTTTTTGTTATTCTAATTGGGTTTACAGCCAAATTTCGGATGCACAATAATCCTGATTTACGCTGTAAGCTTGTAGCCGAGAAATCCGTTATTACAATGGGGGAAATACCCAAACTTAAACTAACTATTACCAATATAGGCAATGCTCCTTTGTATTTAATAAACATATTGGATGGGTCTGCTTCAAAACATCGAATGCCTTATTATTATTTTACCATCCAGAAGCCACAAGAGGATACCCTGATTTTTCAAAGGTGTAGGTTATTGAACCCGCTTAAAAAAGAAGACTTTGTTTGCTTAAACCCCCAACAATCTTTTAATCCTTATACCCTTCCACATCGCCCTGATTGGGTTTACGATTACGCTATTTCTCAAAAAGAGTCATTCAAAAATCCAGGCATTTATAAGATCAGTTTTCACTATAATACCCATTCTATGGAAATCAATGATTATATGGGATCCCAAGATAATTCAGATAGTATTAGTGCCGAACTACGCACACTTTTTAAACAACTCAAGCATTGTAATATTACAAGCAATACTGTTGAAATAAAAGTACTACCCTTATAAAGCAATCGCATACAGTAAACTAAAACGGATTTAATTGAATATATGTTAAAAAATGTTGCACTATTCTACTTATTTATTTTATTGGGGGTGACGGTAAAAGCACAAAATCTAGCCACCATTAAGGGGAAAATAGTATTGCCCAATCAATCTTCTAGTGAAGGTGCTGTAGTTTCTTTATTTCAGCTTTCCTCAGGGCGTTTGCTCAAAACCAATATTGTAGATTCTACTGGTAGTTTTACTTTTAGTACTGGCTATAGGGACTCACTACAATTAAGCGTTGTGTTTACTGGATACAGCAGGTATAGAAGTGCAGGTTTTCTTGCAATTAATTATGAAAAGGCTATGCTTCCGAAAATTGAGTTGACGACACAGTCTGGTTCTGAATTAGAAGCGGTAGAAGTAGTATCTAAAGCTCAATTTGTAGAGCGAAAAATAGATCGTACCATCATTAATCCCGATGCTCTTATTGGGAATGCAGGTACGAATGCTCTTGAAGTATTGGAAAAATCGCCTGGTATTCAAGTTGATATAAACGGCAATATCAGTCTCCGTGGTAAGCAAGGGGTGATGGTTTTTGTAGATGATAAGCCAACTTATTTGGCAGCGGCGGACCTTGCTAATTATTTACGATCTCTACCAGCTGGTACAGTAGCTAACATAGAAATAATGACGAACCCACCTGCTAAATTTGATGCGGCAGGAAATGCAGGTATTATTAATATCAAGTTAAAGCGCAATCGAATAAAGGGGTTGAATGGAGGATTTAGTACCAGTTACGGGCAAGGAATTTATGCAAGAACCAACAATAGTTTTAATTTCAATTATCGCATAAATAAGATTAATTTCTTTAGTAATTTCAGTTATAATAGCAACACTTCCTTTCAGGATTTATATATTGAACGTTATTATTTTCAGGCCAATTCAACTTTATTGAGTTCGGTATTCAATCAAAACTCGTTTATAAAAAGAAGTGCCAACGGTTTAAATGGTAAAATTGGATTTGACCTTTACATTAATAAAAAGCAAACACTCGGTATGGTGTTAAATGGATTTGGGAATAATACCCTTACTACCACCACTAATAATGCCCAACTATTAAATGGGTTGCTTCAATTGCAAGGGCTTATTAATGCCAACAGTCCCTCCCATAGAAGTCTTGCCAACAAAAGCATCAACCTTAATTATACCTACAAGCCAAATTCAAAAGGAACAGAAATTTCTAGTAATGCCGACTATATAGTTTATCATACCATAACAAACCAAAACCTACTTAGTATAAATAACCAGCCTAATGGTGACTTTTTATCAAAATCTAATTTAGTGAGTAACCTTCCTTCTAGTATACATATTTATACTTTTAAATCGGATTACCTTAATCCACTTAAAAATGGAGGACGCTTTGAAGCAGGTGTTAAAACAAGTATAATTAACACTAGTAATATGGCTAATTTTTTTGATGAAGTAAGTACAGTTTTAAATATCAATTACGATTTTTCGAATAATTTTAATTACAAAGAAAATATTAACGCTGCGTATGTGAATTACCATTTTAATAAAAAGAAATTTTCATTTCAAACTGGAATGCGACTTGAAAATACAAATATTGAAGGCCTGCAATATGGCAATCCAGTTCGAAACGATTCAACTTTTAAAAGATCTTACCAAAATTTATTTCCTACTTTTTTTATGTTGTATCGAATAGATTCAACGGGCAAACACCAACTGGGGTTAAGTATGGGTAGAAGAATTAATCGTCCTGATTATCAGTCTATGAACCCATTTACTTATCCAATGGATAGGTTTACCCTTTATGCAGGTAACCCTTTTTTGCAGCCAAGTTTTTCTCAGAATATAGAACTGTCTCATACTTATATGGGGCGAATTACTACTGCTTTTGAATTCACTTATGCAAAAGATGTAATCAGCGAGACCATTCAACAAGAGAATGGGATGTTTTATAGTAGGCCTGGGAATTTTGGAAAACAGTTTTCTTACAGTCTCTCCTTCAATGGTAACTTTAATCCTACAAAGTGGTGGAGCTTGCAACTTTACACCGAAATTACTCATAACCAATTCAAGTCTATTATTTATGATCAACAACTTAATAATAGGGGTACTTTTTGGTTTTTGGGCCCCACCAATCAGTTTATAATTGGAAAAAAGTGGAGTGCCGAATTTGCCGTAACCTATACAAGTAGCGTAGTTGTAGGGCAGTTTATTACCATTCCAGTGTGGACTACTAGAATGGGCTTTGCCAAAAAAATATGGGCTAACAAAGGATCTATAAAGTTTAATTTGAATGATATTTTTTATTCAAATCAGCCTGGGGGTAAAATTATTGCCCTAGCCAATTCAGTTGCCAATTGGAGAAGCTTTTTAGATACTAGGGTTGCGAGTGTTGTATTGAGTTATCGGTTTACAAAAGGTAAAAGTTTGAATGCAAGAAATACCGGAGGTTCTGATGCAGAAAAAGGGAGGGTAAAATAAATTTTAAATTTAAATCAATCTATATGCATTCAAGTTTTTTTAAAACTACACAGGGTAAAATATGTTTAGCAATATTGACTGGCTTTGTGCTTGTATGGGGAATCATAAACATTGCAAAATCGGGATTTAGTTTCGGTAAGTGGTTGTATGAGCTAACGCATTAATTTTTGTTCATGAATGGGTTGTTTTAGTACATTAGCAGATGATTAGTGAACTCATACAACATTACCAACTGCTTCCGCATCCAGAAGGAGGGTATTATAAAGAAACGTATAGGTCTTCGGAAACAATAGCGGCCAATGATTTACCACAGCGGTTCAGTGGTAGTCTCGCTTTTGGCACTGCCATTTATTTTCTATTAGTAAAAAACTATTTCTCCGCTTTTCATAGAATTCAGAGCGATGAGTGCTGGCATTTTTATGAAGGGGCTGTGTTACAGGTACATATATTACATTCCAATGGTAATTATGAATGTGTTAAGTTGGGTAAGAACCCCAAAGAAGGGGAAGTATACCAAGCTGTAGTTCCTGCTGGCGCTTGGTTTGCATCTGAAACTACAGGCGATTATTCCTTTGTAGGATGTACGGTGGCACCTGGTTTTGACTTTGCCGATTTTGAACTTGCTGAGCGCGAGTCGCTCAAAAAACTTTACACCAGTCACAGTTTATTAATAGAGAGATTAACGCGTTAATGAGCTGATTATGTTGAATAAAACTGAATGAGCAAATAACCAACCACAGATAGAACCAGTATGCCGAATACAGCTATAATTAGCCAATATTGATCAGCTATTCTCCGTACTTTTTTTCTGCTGATTTTTTTACGAGTTATTTTAATTAGCTCTTGATTCAGTTCATTTTTTATGCTGGCAAGCTTGGCTGGGTTATTGAATTGCTGAAGCCCTTCCACTGCATCATTCACAAAATCAGTGTCTGCCATAGTTTTTTCAATGGTAAAGCGCAACTCATCTGAAGCCTTGCCCTGAAGGTATTGCAGCAGTTCCTGTTCGTTCAGTTCCTCCTCCTCTTTTAATATATGGTTCCAATCATTCATTTATGAGGTTTGTTTTTTCTCCATGAAAATTTTTAAGTTCCTTTTGCCATTCTGAATATTGCTTTTAACTTGTAGCAAGGAAAACCCAGTGGTCTCGGTAATTTCTTGGTAGCTTTTCTTTTGGAGATAGAATAAAGTTACGCATGTTTTCTGCTCATAGTTCAGTTCGGCTATTCCTGCTTCTAGCATTTGGTAGGTAATTTCTTTTTGTAAATAAGTATCAGTTGCAGTGGCTTCTTCTGCAATATATTCATCGTTTAGAGAAACGTTAATGCGTTGGTTTCTAAGCTTCATCAGGCAATGGTTGCAGGCAATTTTATACAACCAACTTTTTGGGTAGCTCACTGGGTACTTCTCCAATTCATTTAATGCCTTCAAAAAAATCTGTTGTACTGCATCTTTTGCTTCTTCCTCGTTTTTCAAGTATTTCATGCTTACGCCAAAAAGCAAAAGAGTGTATCGTTGCAAGAGCTCTCCCAACCATTCTTTGTTCTGGTCAGCATGATACCGCTTTAAAAGCTCTTGGTCACTAATATGATGTAACGAAGTATTGTTCACACTTTAAAATAATGCATTTGAAGGTAAGACGCAAGAATCATAAAATTCCATATCTTTCATAAAAATCAATCCATGGCATATATTGCTGGAATAGTTGGTGTAGTGCCGATGCGAACTGAACCATCACATAAAACTGAAATGGTGAGCCAGCTCTTATTTGGAGAAATTGCTGAAATTACAGATTATTACTTAACAGGTGCAGGTAGTTTCACTAAAATTAAATGTTTGTACGACGGTTACGAAGGGTGGTGTCAGTCTTCTCAAATTTTGGTAATAGAAGATTGGGGGCAGCCAGCAGTACATTCCAGTCTTGCGGCTGATTTTACCAATATGGTGCTGTTAAATGGCGCAGAAATGCGAGTGCCTTTTGGTTCGTCTCTTGGTTTGTTCAGTAATAGTGAGTGGAATATAGGCAAGTTTAATTTTAAATACCAAGGTACCATAGCTAAACCTAATGCAGACTTATTCACACCAGACTATATCAAACATATTGCTCACACTTATTTACATACTCCTTATTTATGGGGTGGGCGTACGGTATTTGGCATTGATTGCAGTGGATTCTCACAGCAGGTTTATTGTTTTTTCAACAAATATTTACCCAGAGATGCTTATCAGCAGGTGTTATTAGGCGAAGTGGTGGGATTTTTACAGGAAGTGGTATGTGGTGATCTTGCTTTTTTTGACAATGAGGATGGCCGCATCACCCATGTAGGAATTATGCTTAGCTCCAACAAGATTATCCATGCTTCTGGAAAAGTAAGAATTGATGGAATTGACAGTATGGGTATTATTCACTCCGAAACTGGAGAGAGAACTCATCGGCTTAGGGTGGTGAAAAGATACCAGCAATAACTACATTAAATCCATTCCTTTAGCAAAATAAGTTACTGTACCAGGTAGCGCTAGCCAGAAGAACTCTCTATAAACGAATAGTAGTACAATTAAAGCGGCAAACCAAAAAAAGAAAAGTGCCCAATACTTAGTGGTAGATTGTTTTGCTTCCATTTATTTCTATTTTTGCAAATATAAGCACTGAACCTTAATTTGAGTATGATTCAGTGCCCTATTAAAATTTATTTATAGAGGTTGAATCATATACGCACCAATATTAATAAATTTATGACCATTATTCAGAATCGCCAAATGTGGTTTTATAAAACGCAATGGCTTCTTCAACAATAATTAGGGCTTTTGCTTTGTCGCCAAAATCTTCCACCACCACTGTTTTATTTTCTAGTTTTTTGTATTCCTCAAAGAAATGCCTAAGCTCATCAAAAAAATGTTTGGGTAATTCTTCTATATTGTTGTAATGGTTCACACCAGGATCGGTAGCCGCTACCGCTATAATTTTATCATCAGGATCCCCGCCATCAACCATTTGCATTACCCCAATAACTTTAGCATCCATAAGGGTTAGGGGTTGTACAGGCAATGAGGTAATTACTAATATATCCAGCGGATCTTTATCTCCACCGTAAGTCTTTGGTATAAAACCATAATTAATGGGATAATGGAACGAAGAAAAAATTACACGGTCTAATCTTAGTAATCCACTGGGTTTGTCAATCTCATATTTACAACGAGAGCCTTGTGGTATTTCAATTACTGCATTTACAATTCTGGGTGCGTGTTCACCATAGTGAACGCCATGCCATGGGTGGACTACTGTTGTTGGTTCGGTATTTTTGCTCATAAATTTTATTGAAAACTTTTTTTATAATCAACCATCCATTGGTTATTTCTTTTAATTATAACTGATTTATGGGTGGTTGTATCTAATGAATTACTGTATTGTAAAATTACTGTTGAATCGTTGGGCTCAATCACTTCTTTTATATTGATAGAAGCCGTTCTCAGTTGTTGCCTTCCTTCCTTATCTTTCTGCCTATATTCAGCTTCAGTTGTTTTTAGTAGTGCAGTATTTTGTTGCTCGGGTATTAGGTAGAAATTTGCTTTTGAAAAGTCGCCTTTTAAACAAGCGTCAATAAATTCCCTGCCAGCATCGAGGCCATTTTCAGCAGCTAAATAGTTTTTTGTAGCACTTGTACAAGCTACTAACAAAAAAAATAGGTAGGATGATAAGAATAAAATGCGCTTCATTACCGCTAAGTTAATCATTTAAGCGCTAAATAATAAGGGCCTAATAATTTTTCAAATTTATTGCTATAAACATCCCCCACTTTAATGGTTATTTCACTTACTACTTGAGTAGCTGCTTGCTTGCTCATCATCAAAAGCGTTCTGAAAAAAGGGTGTTTGGGGGTTTGTCTCACAAAGCAAGTTTCTTGAATATACCAGCCATTAGACGCACAAATTTCCGACCATTTAACCCATCTATGATAAGGTAGTAGGATGGCGCATTTTCCGGTGTGAGATATCAGTCTGTTTATGTCAATCATCAATTGATTTAAGTTTAAGCAATCATTGTGTAGAGCCCTATTGCGTGCGGCATCCTTGCTTTTTAAATCCTGTTCAAAAAAAGGAGGGTTGCTGATAATAAAATCGTAACCTTCAACAATGGGCGAAATAAACTGCTGTATTGGGGTATGGTGCACTTTTATCCTAGCATGAAAAGGGCTGTCTAGAATATTTTCCTTACACTGTTCAAAAGCTTCCTCATCTATTTCTATGGCGTCAATTGTGCCGGTTGTTTCTTGTGCCAGCATTAGGGAAATTAGGCCTGTGCCAGCACCAATATCTAAGATGGAATTGTTGACTATTTTTTTTTCTTTTAATAAGCTGCTTGTCCATGCCGCAAAGAGAGAGGCATCGGTGCATACTTTCATAGCGCACCGATGCTGCTGAATGGTAAATTGTTTGAACTGAAAATAACTATTAGACAATACAGTGGCTTATTCAGTAATCCCTTCTAAGGCAAATAAAAATGCATAGTTGAGTGCAATATCTTTCAGGTAATCGAACCTGCCAGACGCACCACCATGCCCAAATTCCATATTGGTTTTGAGTAATACTATATTTTTGTCGGTCTTCATGGAGCGAAGCCGAGCCACCCATTTGGCAGGTTCAAAATATTGAACTTGACTATCATGGAGTCCCGTTGTTACCAATAGATTTGGGTATTTTTTGCGTTCTATATTTTCATAAGGGGAATAACTTTTTAAGTAAAAATAAGCGTCTTTATTTTTAGGATTACCCCATTCATCAAATTCGTTGGTGGTAAGAGGTATGCTTTCGTCTAGCATTGTATTCACCACATCAACAAAAGGCACTTGTGCAATTACACCATTCCAAAGCTCAGGAGCCATATTAGTCACAGCCCCCATTAATAGTCCCCCTGCGCTACCACCTTGTGCATAGAGGTGATTGGAAGAAGTATATTTTTGTTGAATGAGGTAGGATCCGCAATCAATAAAATCGGTAAAAGTATTTTTCTTTTTCATCAGTTTTCCATCTTCATACCATTGGCGACCAAGGTCTTCTCCGCCACGAATATGTGCAATGGCATAAACAAAACCACGATTCAATAAACTGAGTCTTGTACTGCTGAAGTTTACATCCATACTAATGCCATAAGAGCCATAAGCATAGAGTAGAAGCGGAGCCATTCCGTTCTTATCTAGTCCCTTTTTATACACTAAAGAAATAGGTATTTTGGTGCCATCGGTGGCAGTGGCATAAATACGTTCTGTTTGATAGTCTTGGGGATTGTATCCACCCACTACTTCCTGCTGTTTTTTTAAGGTTTTTACTTTGGTATTCAAATCATAATCATACACGGTGGAAGGGGTAGTAAGTGAGGTGTAATTATAACGTAAGCTACTGGTTTTGTATTCGGGGTTGGCACCTAATCCTGCTGTATAGGCGGCTTCTTCAAAATTAATATAATGTTCTTTTCCAGTGATATTATTTTTAACGCGAAGGTTTACCAAGCCATTTTTTCTTTCATTAATTACAATAAAGTCTTTAAACTCTTCAACGCCCTGAATTAATACATCTTTTCTATGGGGAATAACTTCTTTCCAGTTGCTGCTATCGGTTTTATCTAAGGAACATTCCATAAGTCTGAAATTGAGTGCATTCCAATTGGTTCTAATTAGAAATTTATTATCTAATGCAACAATATCATACAAAACATTTTTCATCCTCGGTTGGAATATTTTAAAATCGGTATCTGGATGATCGGCATGAATCATACGCAATTCAGCAGATAAAGTAGCCTGCGATACGATAAAAATATACTGTCCATTTTTTGTTTTCCCTACGCCTATATAATTACTTTTGTCTTTTTCTTCATATACCGTTGCGTCGTTTCCACTTTTTCCGAGGATATGTTTTTTAATTTTTTCTGATAAAAGCGTTACAGAATTATTAGAAGTATAAAACAGCGTTTTGTTATCGTTGGCCCATACAGGATCTCCACCAGTGAGGGCAATTGCGTCGGGGTATATTTCACCAGTGACTAAATTTTTAATATGAATCGTATATTGATTGCGCGAAACCTCGTCAATACCATAAGCCAGTAATTGATTATTGGGGCTAACACTAATGGTACTCACGCTATAATAAGCTTTTCCAACGGCCATTTGATCTACATCAAGTAATATTTCTTCTTTGGCATCTAGGCTGCCTTTTTTTCTGCAATATTTATAATATTGTTTGCCTTCCTCGGTTCTGGTATAATAAAAATAACCGTTTTTAAAAGCAGGAACGCTCTCATCTTTTTCCTTAATGCGAGCTTTCATTTCGGTAAATAACTTGGCTTGCAAGTTATTAGTGCCTGCCATCATGGTGTCAGTGTATTTGTTTTCTAAGGTTAAATAATCAACAACTTTACTGCTATCAGGCCCTTTTTTAAAGTAGTCAATCATCCAATAATAAGGGTCAACCACCGTGTCGTTATGCATGATACGTGTATAGGGTTTTGTTGCCGCAATAGGAGCCGCTGTATTCGGCCATTGATATGTGTTTTTAATCATAGTACTATTATTAGAACAGGACATTAGTAAGCCAATAGAAATTATAACAACGAATAAATTTTTCATATTTGTATTTTAGATAGAACAAGATACTAAATAGTCATTAAAACGATGCAGTAATAATATCGTATATTGGTGATTTAAACTGAATTACTATGAACACGAAGCCTTCCAATCCACTTCAAAAGCATGATAATAATCGGATTGTGGTATTTGGTATTTTAGTTTTTATTACAATAGTAACCCTAGGCATAATTGATCAGATTCGTGGATTGAAAGTATCGGCCATTATTTTATATTTTTTTGCGGGTTCAATTGGGCTAATTGTACTGTATAACTGGTTGGGATATCACCGATTTTTGAATACTGCAGTAGTGTTAGTAATCAATTTTTTTGTTACCCTAGTTGCAATGGCGGAGGGATTAAAAACAGGAGGATATCTCTTTATTATTCCAGCCATTTTTGGGTTGGTGTTTATGTTGGGGAATACCCGAGAATATCGGTTAGAAATTGTAGCTTATTTCGCCATTAGTGTTTTGGCTTTTGGGTATGCCATTTTATGTATTCCCGATAAAAGCAACTGGCAAAATATTACTGATGATATTTATAGAAAAATGTTTGTAACCAATACATTAAGTGTAGTTATTCTTTGTGCGTTATTTGCCTATTTTGGTATTTATTTTGAGCAGGAGATCTATGCTAAATTGGTAGATGAAAAAAATAGGGCGGAGCAACACGAAAAATTAATTTTAGAGCAGAATAAGCAATTAAAAGAGTTGGCTTTTATGAGCTCCCATACACTAAGAGCTCCACTAACTAATATATTGGCTTTGTCTACCCTTATCAATAACAATACAAACGACGAGGAGACCAATTCAATTGTGCTTGCTGGTATAGTTTCATCTGCAAAAGAGCTAGATCAAACGCTGCACAATATGGTTTCAAAAACAAGTTCGCTTATTCAAACAGATTAAAATATTACTTATCTGCAACAAGACTGGCAGAAAGATATTCTTGATTGAGGCGTGCAATATTACTGAGCGAAATTTCTTTGGGACAAGTAGCTTCACAAGCGCCCGTATTGGTACAAGCTCCAAAACCTTCTTTATCCATCTGTGCAACCATATTCAATACCCTTGAATTGCGTTCAGGATCTCCTTGAGGTAATAATGCAAGGTGGCTGACTTTGGCACTCATGAATAACATGGCAGAACTATTCTTACAAGCTGCAACGCAGGCACCACAGCCGATACACATGGCGGCAGCAAAGCTGTCATCGGCATCTTTTTTATTAATAGGTAGGGCATTGCCATCTACTGCATTACCTGTGTTAACACTGATATAGCCACCCGCTTGAATAATTCTATCGAAAGCAGAACGGTCTACCATCAAATCTTTAACCACCGGAAACGCATTGGCACGCCAAGGTTCAACTACAATAGTATCACCATCTTTAAAAGCACGCATATGTAGCTGGCAGGTAGTATTTGCTTGCCAAGGTCCGTGAGGCTTACCATTGATATACATAGAACACATACCACAGATTCCTTCGCGACAGTCGTGGTCAAAAGCTACGGGCTCTTCACCAGTCACTACCAATTGCTCATTAAGTACATCAAACATTTCCAAAAAGCTCATTTCGGCAGAAATATTTTCTACCCGGTATAGTTTGAATTCACCTTTGGTATTGTTGTTTTTCTGTCTCCAAACTTTTAGATTCAGATTCATGGTATTATGTTCCATACAAAAAATTAATCAGTTAAACAATGCTGCTCTATAAACGTTGGGAATTATTTATAATTACGTTGACTGGGTTTTATTACTTCATAATTCAATGCCTCTTTGTGCAACTCCCACTGGTGTTCTCCTTTGAATTCCCAGGCGGCCACATACATATAATTCTCATCGTCTCTTAGTGCTTCTCCTTCAGGAGTTTGGTATTCTTCTCTGAAGTGACCACCACAACTTTCATTTCTGTTTAAAGCATCTACACACATCAATTCTCCTAATTCAATAAAATCTGCTACCCGATTGGCTTTGTCGAGCTCAGGATTCATTTCATTTATTTCTCCAGGAATTCTTACATCAGACCAAAATTCTCTTTTTAAAGCTTGTACATCGCGGATGGCTTCTTCCAAACCATCTTTACTTCTTGCCATACCACATTTATTCCAAATAATTTTCCCCAATCGCTTGTGAAAACTCTCTACCGATTGTTTGCCCTTAATATTCATTAAAGTATATATTCTATCACTTACAGATTTCTCTGCTTCTTCAAAAGCAGGGTGGGTTGTTTCAATGGCTTTGCTGTAAATTTCTTCTGCCAAATAATTGCCCACTGTATAAGGTATTACAAAATACCCATCAGCGAGACCTTGCATAAGTGCAGAAGCTCCCAAGCGATTGGCACCATGATCGCTGAAATTAGCTTCTCCTAGTGCATATAAACCGGGTACGGTTGTTTGTAATTCATAATCTACCCATAATCCGCCCATGGTATAGTGAACAGCAGGGTAGATGCGCATGGGAAATTCATAAGGGTTTTCTCCAGTAATTTTTTCGTACATGTCAAAAAGATTACCATATTTCTCTTTCACTACTTGTTTTCCCATAGCAATAACTTCTGCTGCTGGTACATCATTGCGACCTTCTTTTCCCGCTTCTATTTTTCCATAACGAATGATGGCATCGGCATAATCTAAGTATACCGCCTGTTTGCTTGTGCCTACCCCATAACCCGCATCACAACGTTCTTTGGCTGCTCTTGAAGCCACATCTCTTGGCACCAGATTTCCAAATGCAGGATATCTTCTTTCTAAATAATAATCCCTTTCATCTTCTGGAATATCAATTGCTTTTCTAGTATCGTTTTGTTTTTTAGGAACCCAGATGCGACCATCGTTTCTGAGCGATTCAGACATCAAGGTTAATTTACTTTGGTGATCACCACTTACCGGAATACAGGTAGGATGGATCTGTGTAAAGCAAGGATTGGCAAATGCAGCACCCTGTCTATGTGCTTTCCAAGCTGCGGTAACATTACTTCCCATGGCATTGGTTGACAAGTAAAATACGTTTCCATACCCGCCAGTGCAGAGAAGAACGGCGTGACCAAAATGCCTTTCTAATTCCCCACTAATTAAATTACGTGCAATAATGCCGCGTGCTTTCCCCTCTACTTTTACTATCTCTAGCATTTCATGCCTGCTATACATGGTTACATTGCCCAAAGCAATCTGGCGCTCCAAAGCTTGGTAAGCACCAATTAATAATTGCTGGCCAGTTTGTCCCGCCGCATAAAACGTTCTTTGTACTTGTGTGCCACCAAAAGAACGATTGCTTAATAAGCCACCATATTCACGAGCAAAAGGAACACCTTGTGCCACACATTGATCAATAATGCTGGTGCTTACTTCGGCCAAGCGGTGAACGTTGGCTTCGCGTGCACGATAATCACCGCCTTTTACGGTATCATAGAAAAGTCTAAAAACACTATCCCCATCATTCTGATAATTTTTAGCTGCATTAATACCACCCTGTGCTGCAATAGAATGCGCACGGCGAGGTGAATCTTGAAAACAAAAAGCCTTCACTTTATAACCAAGCTCACCCAATGATGCAGCAGCAGAAGCACCTGCAAGGCCAGTACCTACTACAATTACTTCTAATTTTCTTTTATTAGCTGGGTTTACCAATTTACAATGTCCTTTGTAATCAACCCATTTATCTTCTAATGATCCTGAAGGAATTTTGGCATCTAACATAGATCCGATTGTTTAAAATGATTTAAAATATACTTATCCAATCCAGCCCAGTAAAAAACTCAATGGCATTAATATAAAAACAAGCGTGATGAATACAGAGAAACCATATCCAATACTTATAAGCATAGTAGTGTACCTTTTATTGTGAACGCCCAAGGTTCTAAAAGCACTTTGAAATCCGTGAGCTAAATGATAACCCAAAGAAATACAACCCAGCGAATACACCAGAAAAATCCACCATTCACTAAAAGTAGCTTTCATGAGGCCAAACATATTGTGCATTTCAACACCATTGTAGGAAACACTTTCTTCTAGTCCTTTATTGGTAAAACGGGCAGACACCCAAAAGTGATAAAGATGCAATACCAGAAACAATAAAATTATTGTGCCAAGTAAGCCCATGCTGCGACTGTACCATTTACTGCCATCTTTATATGCAACAGCATATCCTACCGATCTTTTTTGTTGATTTTCCAATGAGAGCAGGTATCCCTGTGCGATGTGGAGAATAATACCACCAAAGAGCCCTATTTCCATGATTCGAATTAAAACGGTGGATCCCATAAAATGAGCCGCTTTGTTAAACATTTCGCCATTCTCTTCGGAATTGAAGAGGTCGGCAAAAACAGTGGCATTGATGCTGGCGTGAACTACTAGAAAAAGGACAAGCGAAATGCCAGTGAGCCCCATTACTAATTTTTTTCCTACAGATGAGGTAAAGACTTGTTTCCAGGTCATAAAGCAAAGTTATTTATTTGAATCCGCACAAATTTAATTCATTTATACATACAAAGAGATTATCAATTGGTTGAAATAAAGTAAAATTATAACTGCCGTGTTTAGAAAGCATCCGTCAAATTATATCCCAAGCTAAACAGCTTATCTAACCGCTCACATAATTTTTAAGTAAATCGATTGCGCAATCCATGTACATTTGAGGATGCTTAAACTTCTAAGTATTTTATGGAATAGTTTCCGCATGGCATTGCAGGAGCTCAGGGTAAATAAATTACGTACTTTTTTATCGCTATTTGGCATCACCATTGGTATCTTCTGTATAATAGGGGTTTTGGCTACGGTAGATAGCCTAGAAAGAAAAGTGCAAAACGATATTAAATCGCTGGGTAGTAATACCATTTATATTGACAAATGGAATTATGGAGGTGGTTCTGACAATCCTTGGTGGAAATACCTGAAGCGACCTAACATGAAATTTGAAGAGTTGCGCATCATCAAAGCAAAATCAGAAATGGCTTCTTTTGCTGCTTTTTTTGTAAGTAATTCTGTGAACTTAAATTATGAAGACAATGTGCTGAGTAATATAGGACTCTATGGAGTTACCAATGATTTTAATAGTATTCAAACCATTGAAGTGAACAATGGCCGCTACTTAAATGAATCTGATTTTACTCGTGGTTCGCCAGTAGGTGTTATTGGTAATAAAGTGGCTGAAGAATTATATGGTTCTGCGGAAAAAGCAGTGGGTAAAGAGATTTCGTTTGATGGGAGAAGGCTTTATATAACTGGTGTGATTAAAAAGCAGGGTCAGAGTTTAATTGGTGGATTTGATTATGACCAGTGTATGATTGTACCTTATAGATATTTTGCCAGTATCTACAACCCAGATAATAACAATCCCTACATTATGGTACAAGGCAAAGATAAAATAGCTTCTTCTGCCCTAGCTGATGAGTTAACTGGTGTGATGCGTCAACTGAGAAAACTTAGTCCCGCACAAGAAGACAATTTCACCTGTAATGATGTGGCTCAATTCTCTGCCCAAGTAAATGGATTTTTTGGTCAAGTTACTGCGGGTGGTTGGGCTATTGCGGGATTGAGTTTGGTGGTTGGTGCTTTTGGTGTGGCCAATATAATGTTTGTTACGGTGAGAGAAAGAACCAGTCAGATCGGATTAAAAAAAGCCATCGGTGCTAAAAGATCTACTATTCTAACCGAATTTTTGTTGGAGAGTGCATTTTTATGTATCCTTGGTGGTTTAATTGGGTTAACGCTGGTTTGGTTATTATCGCTTTTGCTAAGCACTGTGTTGCCTTTTCCTATTTTTATTGCGCCTAATATTGTTATTTTAGGACTCAGCATTTGCATCATACTTGGCGTACTTGCAGGTATTATTCCGGCATCTATTGCGGCTAAAATGGATCCAGTGGTCGCCATAAGAACCAAGTAGGCAATACGCATTGGGTTTGGGAAAGATTTTTGGTTCTAGTGTAAAAAATTGCACTTGTGTTTATCTTTGCCTACAAATACTGAATACCTTGGCCACAACTACCATACTTGCTATTGAATCATCTTGCGACGAAACAGCCGCCGCCATTTGTGTAGATGGTAAAATTTTAAGTAATATTATTGCTTCTCAGTCCATTCACGAGAAATATGGAGGAGTAGTGCCAGAGTTGGCTAGTAGGGCACATATTCAAAATATAGTGCCTGTAGTTCAACAAGCATTGCAAGAAGCGTTTCCAGTTGCTGAATCATTTTTACATACGGTAGATGCCATCGCTTTCACGCAGGCTCCTGGCTTAATCGGCTGCTTACTGGTGGGTACCCAATTTGCTAAATCGCTTGCTTTATCTTTGAATAAACCACTTATAGCTGTGCATCATATGCAAGCACATGTACTAGCGAATTTAATAGGGGAAAACAAGCCCGACTTCCCTTTTTTATGCCTTACCGTAAGTGGCGGGCATACCCAAATTGTACTGGCAAAATCGCCACTTGAGCTGGAGGTAATAGGTCAAACCATTGATGATGCTGCAGGAGAGGCCTTTGATAAAACAGCTAAATTGTTGGGACTCCCTTATCCAGGCGGGCCACTTATTGACCGTTATGCCGCACTGGGAAATCCGCTTGCTTTTAAGTTTGCAGAACCACAAATACCTGCATTGAATTTTTCATTCAGTGGATTAAAAACATCGGTACTATATTTTTTACAAAAGCAGCAACCGGGCTTTATTGAAGCCAATCGAAACGATCTATGTGCATCCATACAATATACTATTGTACAAATCCTGCTTAAAAAAATTAAGAAAGCTGTGCAAGAAACGGGCATTCAACAGGTTTGCTTAGCAGGTGGCGTTAGTGCAAATAGTGGGTTGCGGAAGGGGCTTTCTCATCTTGGTGAAAAGCATGGGTGGAAAACCTTTATTCCCGCTTTTGAATTCTGTACAGATAACGCTGCCATGATTGCCATCACTGGACACTATAAATTCCTTGCTGGCCATTTTGCCGATCTGTCTACCAATCCCTCTGCTAGAGCTGAGTCTATTAAGTTATTAAGTTATTAAGTTATTAAGTTATTGGGTTATTAAGTTATTGGTTTGTGGTTCTTTAGTAATAGCATTTGGAGTAGCCCCCCTATTTTTGTACTTTTGCCGCCTCAAAATAAGTTACGCAATGATTAGTGCAAGAAATATTACCCTGGCTTACGGAAAAAGGGTTCTTTTTGATGAAGTAAATATCAATTTCACAAAAGGCAATTGTTATGGGGTGATAGGAGCGAATGGAGCTGGGAAATCTACTTTCTTAAAAATACTAAGTGGTGAAATTGAACCCAATAAAGGTACCGTAGAGATTACGCCCGGAGAAAGGTTGGCTGTTCTAAAGCAAAACCAGTTTGAGTTTGATGAACAAACCGTATTAAATACCGTGCTTATGGGGCATAAGCGGTTATGGGATGTTTTGCACGAAAAAGATGCGCTCTATGCCAAAGAAGATTTCACAGAAGAAGATGGCATGAAAGCTGGGGAACTGGAGGCTGAATTTGGAGAAATGGGCGGATATGAAGCAGAAAGTAATGCTGCCAGTTTCTTAAACAGCTTGGGTGTAACAGATGATATGCACCAGAGCTTAATGAGCGAAATTCCTAGTAATTTTAAAGTGAGGGTATTATTGGCGCAAGCCCTGTTTGGAAATCCTGATATTCTTTTATTAGATGAACCTACCAATGGATTGGATATTGAAACCATTGGCTGGTTAGAGAACTTTTTAGCGGATTATGAACATATTGTATTGGTGGTAAGCCACGACCGTCACTTTTTAGATACCGTTTGTACTCATGTGGCCGATGTAGATCGTGCTAAAATTAAAGTGTTTACGGGTAACTATACATTTTGGTACGAGTCCAGCCAATTAATGAGCAGACAAATCAACGATAAAAATAAGAAAAACGAAGATAAACGGCAAGCTTTGCTCGACTTTATTGCCCGCTTCTCTGCCAACGCTTCTAAGAGTAAGCAGGCTACCTCACGTAAAAAAGCTTTGGAGAAATTAACCATTGAAGAAATTGAACCATCCAACAGAAAATATCCGGGCATTATTTTCCAACCCTTGCGTGAAGTAGGCAACCAGATTTTGAATGTAGAGAAATTGAGTAAGTCAGTTGATGGTAGAAAATTATTCGACCAAGTTTCGTTTAGCGTTAACAAGGGAGAGAAGATTGCTTTTTTGAGTAAAGACCCTTTGGCCATCACCGCTTTTTTTGAAATAATTTTTGAAAATGCAGTTGCTGATAGTGGTAAATATGAGTGGGGTACTACTATTACCAAAGCGTATTTGCCACAAGAAAACAATGCATTTTTTACCGAAGGCTTATCGCTAATGGATTGGCTTCGTCAATACGTTCCACCAAATATTACCGATGCAGATGAGCCGTTTATCCGTGGATTTTTGGGGAAAATGCTTTTCACTGGAGACGATATTCAAAAGAAAACCAATGTACTTAGTGGTGGTGAGAAAGTACGTTGTATGGTGAGTAGGATGATGTTACAAAACCCAAATGTGGTAATCTTAGATCAGCCCACCAATCACTTAGATTTAGAGAGTATCCAAAGCTTTAATGAGGGCTGTCAAACCTTCCCAGGCATTGTGTTGATTACCTCACATGATCATACGTTTATGCAGACCGTAGCTAGTCGCATTATTGAACTAACCCCTAAAGGAATTATTGATCGATTAATGACTTTTGATGAATATATGGAAGATGCCCGTGTGAAAGAGCTTCGAGCTGAAATGTATAAATAATCAAGTGCTTTATAATTTCTAATTTTTTTGTAAATTGTAACACTATATAACTGAATACCTAAAACTCATTTCAGGAAACAAACTACCAATTATGCAATGAAGCGGGCTAAGCTTTCTTTTTCAAATATCATTTTAATCATTGCTTGTTTGGTAGTGGTGATTTCTATTTTGTATTTGAATGTGATTAATACCCGAAATATTATCACACTAAAAGCGTCTATTGATACACTCCAAATAGATCATCATTCTAAAGATAAATTATACAAAACGGTATTTAAAAATGCAGTGAATGGAAAAGATGCTATCCAGAAATTATTTTGGGTTTCTTTGTTAATTATATTACTTATAGTTGCGGTGCTGCTTTTTAACGTGTATAAAATGTCAAATTATGAAAATGACATCCTAGAGGCAAGAGAGAAAGCGGTAAAAATGGCGCAAGTAAAAAGTCGTTTCTTAAGTAATATGAGTCACGAAATTCGTTCTCCCCTTACTGCTATTATGGGGTTTACAGAGTTGATAGATAAAATGGAGACCGATCACGAAAAGAAAAATTTTCTATACGCCATTAAAACATCATCAGAACATTTGCTGTCTACCGTGAATGATGTACTGGACTTCTCCAAATTAGATGCAGGAAAGCTAAAGCTAGAGAACCAGCCTTTTTTAATTAGCAATGCTATAGAAGAAGTGAGTTTTGCGCTGGCATCTACCAGTGCTGCCAAGAAAAATATTTCTGTAAACACCCATATTCAACTCGATAAGAAACTAACCGTTTCGGGAGATTTATTTAGGTTGAAGCAAATTCTATATAACCTTTTAAGTAATGCTATTAAGTTTACCGAAAAAGGTAAGGTAACGGTGCAAGCCACTTTATTGGGAAATACGGGCAAATCAGTAGTGATAAAAATTGCAGTAATTGACAGTGGTATTGGCATACCAAACGATCAAATTAAAACCGTTTTTGAAGAATTTACCCAAGTAACTAATATCAACACAGCCCATGAAACCAGAAGGTCAATTAAAGGAACAGGGCTAGGCTTATCAATCTGTAAACTATTGGTTGAATTACAAGGTGGTACTATTGCAGTAGCGAGCAAACTCAATGAAGGTTCAATTTTTACTTTTACCATACCCTACGAAGTGGTACCCCAAATGATTGAAAAAGAAGTGGAAGTGTTAGCGGATAAAAATTTTTATACCAGTTTAAATAAGAAGCGGGCATTGGTAATTGAAGACAATGATGTGAATATTATGTTGCTCACCATGCTGTTAAAAAAAGTGGGTATTGTATTTGATATTGCTAAAGATGGCGATACCGGATTTGCCCTCTTTGAAGCCAACCCATACGATATTATACTTACTGATATTAATGTTCCCAAACTAACAGGAGATGAATTGGCAATGATTATAAGAGAATATCCAGATCCAATTAAATCAGCCATTCCAATTGTTGGGTTAACGGCTACTATTGTACAAGACGACCTAGATGCTTACCTTGTTTCTGGCATTAACGAAGTAATGGTGAAACCATTTAAGCAAGACCAACTGTATCAACTCATAGAAAAATATATTGGTTAAGACGGGTAAATACACTGCATGGTTTCAGGCGTTTGTTGTTGCAATAATATTTTTTTATTGCTTGTAAGTGAAGCTATTTTTTCTAGCGTGTAATGGCGAATGGTTAATAGACTCAGTTGCTTTTCTATCTGTACATCAAATGTTGCACTTGCCTCGTTTGCTAGGTCGTTTATTTTTGTAGGATGGTCGTCAAGGCAAATCTGAATACTAACCGCTCCAGATTGAATTAAATTAGGCTTGATTTTTATCTTTGCAAATAGTTCATAAAGGCTGCTCATAGGTGCTTCTCCTACAAAAGAAAAATCTTGTGTTTTTAAGTGCATTAATACTTGGTGGTCTTTTATTACAATAATAGGAGGTAGTTGGTAAATATTTTTTTTGTGGATGATAGTGCCCGGTAGGGATGGGTTGAGAAAACACTTGACCAATAGTGGAATTCCTTTATTCTGCAAGGGTTTGATGGTTTTTGGATGGATTACTTGCGCACCATAATAAGCCATTTCAATTACTTCTGTAAAATTCAATTCCGATACCAGTACCGCGTCTTTAAAAGTTTTAGGATCTGCATTCATCACCCCTTCCACATCTTTCCAAATGGTAACAGATTCTGCATCAAGCATATTGGCAAAAACGGCTGCAGTATAATCACTTCCCTCTCTACCCAATGTAGTGCTCTCATTATCAGCAGTTGCGCCAATAAAACCCTGTGTTACGGTTATGCCAGCATTGATGGTTGCTTTGATTTTTGCCGAGGAATCAGTCCAATTTATTCCTGCGTCTCTAAAATTATTATCGGTTCTTAATACATCTCTTACGTCCAGCCAAGTATTGGTAATTTTTTCTTCTTTTAAATAATGGCTAATAATACAAGTACTAAGTAATTCTCCTACACAAACAATTTGATCATAATAATAGTCATAATCCCTAACGGGTTGATCGTGTAGCAGCCATTCAATTTCAGTAAAGAAATCTTGCAATTGAGCATGGCATTCATTATAACGAAAAACGAGTAAATATTTGGCAGTACTGAGGTGTTGGTTTTTAATGATTTCAAACAATTGAAGGGCTTCATTTTTGTTGCCATTATAGAAAGTTTCAGCAACTTTTTCTAGAGCATTGGTGGTTTTACCCATGGCTGATACTATTATTACCAGAGAAGTATGGCTGTATTTTTGAACAATTGATACAAGGTTTTGAATCCTTTCAATACTGTTCACGCTGGCACCGCCGAATTTAAAAATATTCATGAATAATTATTAATTGTAAGCTCACAAATATACAGCTCGGATCTACTCAAAAATTATCCCTTATTTAGTTCAAGCTTCCTATCTTTATACAAAGCCCCAATGCAGGATGAATATTAATAGAACGGTATTAACACTAGATGAGTTTACCCTGCAACAATTGCGCCAATTCCCCACTGCCACAGGTGAACTAAGCCGCCTATTGCGTGATATGGCTTTGGCTGCAAAGCGAGTAAATGTAGAAGTTAATAAGGCGGGGTTGGTAGATATATTGGGCGATGCTGGCAGCATTAATGTGCAAGGTGAAGACGTAAAAAAACTCGATATTTTTGCCAATAACCAATTCATGGGTGTATTAAAACACGGCATCAGTTGTGCGGGTATTGGCAGTGAGGAAATGGATGATTTTGTGGTATTTGATGATGAAATCAGCAACAATAGTAAATACGTAGTACTCTTTGATCCCTTGGATGGGAGTGGTAATATAGATGTGAATGTTTCTATCGGAACCATCTTTGGCGTTTACAAACGAGTAAGTGAAATAGGTAGGCCTTGTACCAAAGCCGATTTTCTGCAACCTGGTAAAAACCAAGTCGCGGCTGGTTATGTGGTATACGGTTCCAGTACCATGTTTGTATATGCTACCCGCAGGGGGGTGAATGGTTTTACCTTAGATCCATCTATTGGAGAGTTTACGTTGAGTCACCCCAATATTCAATGCCCTGCAACGGGTAAATTCTATTCGGTAAATCATGGCAATTTTTTTCAATATAACAAGGGTGTACAGCAATATATTGATGGTTGTCAGCGGCG
>JAAFJB010000044.1 GCA_013297995.1 Chitinophagales bacterium
GATAGATACAATTTGATCTTTGTTGTTAAACGCAGAAATTTGGTGGAAATCGGTGGTGTAAAAATGTTCTCCTACCACTATATCCAATCCTGTTTCTTCCATAAATTCTCTTTTAAGGCAATCCCTTGTACCTTCACCAATTTCCATTCCACCGCCTGGTAATTTGGTGTAATAATTGCCTCGGATAAATTCGTCGCTTACCAGTAAACGATTCTGCTCGTCTAGTAAAATTCCGTAAACACGTATATTAAAATAAGCCATAGATTAAAACCATTTTTTCTTATAAAAATATCCTCCAATAATTACAGAAATCAATAGAGAAATAATTACTGGAATATAAAATGCATGTGTGGAACGCTGGTAGGGAAGGTCTACATTCATTCCATAAATACTGGTGACTAAAATGGGCAAGGAAAGTATAATAGTAATAGAAGTGAGTCGCTTCATTACATTGTTTAGGTTATTGCTGATGATACTTGCAAAAGCATCCATAGTAGAGCTTAATATATTGGTGTAAATATTGGCCATTTCTAGGGCTTGACTGGTATCTACAATCAAGTCTTGTAAGAACTCACGTTCTTCTTCTGTAAGCCCCAAAAAATTGGTTCTTTCCATTTTCATCATCAACATTTCATTGCTGCGAAGGGCAGTAACAAAATAAACAAGGCTCTTTTGTACCCGCATTAGTTTTAATAAATCAACATTGCTATTGCTGTCATAAAGGCTTTGCTCATACTGGTTTCTATTGTGATTGATTTCTTTGAGGTAGTCTAAAAAAGTTTGCACTACTTTTTCAAATACCTTTAGTACCATCATATTGCGCTTGTCAGGATGTCTTTTTTGAAAAGTGTTTAAAAACTTTTTAATAGCGCCATTGTCGAATGAGTTGACTGTAATAATTTGATTGTGGGTAAGAATAATACAAATTGGAATGGTGATATAAAAAGCATCACTGTCGTTAAAAGAATTATTCTCTGTGGGCGTTTTTATGATGATGAATTTTACATTATCCTCTGTTTCATAACGGGGACGTTCATCAATATCAAGCGAATCGCGCAGGAATTCAATGGGAATATTCAGTTCATTGCTGAGTTCTATAAATTCTTCTTCTTTAAAAGGGGGAACCAGGTTTACCCAAACACCTTGGTCTGCTTTTTCAATTTCAATGGTTTGCCCAGCTATATTTTTAAAGTATTGAATCATTTTTTAATTGGTAAGGGTTAAGTGAATATCTCCTTCAAACACAAAAACGGCAGGTCCACAAAGCCAAATATTATTAAAAATATTGGGGCCTATTTTATTGAATTCAACGGTTAGCTTACCGCCCTTGGTTTCAATATTAATTTTGTTGAATCCATTGCCATTGCTTGCAAATGCAAGTGCAGCAGCTGTTACACCTGTTCCGCAACTAAGTGTTTCATCTTCCACACCGCGTTCATAGGTTCTTACTTTAATGAATTCATTGGCTTGGCATACAAAATTTACATTGATGCCATTGGCACTGAATTCATGGTTGTAGCGAATGCTGCGCCCTTCGGTAAATACATCCAATGCCTCTAACTCATTTACTTGTTTAATATAGTGTGGTGATCCAGTATTCAGCACAAAATCATTGCCATATTGTATAATATTATCTACGTCAATCATTTTTAAATGTATCCATCCATTAGGGGCAAGTCTAGCTTCATGTGGCCCATCAATGGCTAAAAATGAATATTGTTCTTTTTGAATTCCGCAGTCGTAGGCAAAACGAGTAAGGCATCTGCCGCCATTGCCGCACATGGTGCTTTCTGAACCGTCGGCATTATAATATTTCATTTCAAAATCGTAGCCGTCAATACAGTTTAAGAGCATTAATCCATCTGCACCAATCCCAAATTTACGATCGCATAAAAAACGAATTTCTGCTTGGGATAGATTTATAATACTGGTTCTATTATCTAAAATAATAAAGTCGTTGCCCGTGCCTTGGTATTTATAAAAATGCAATTGCATGCTGCAATTTAGGCTGAAAAGAGGAAGGTGGGTGAATTAATTGCTATAATAAGATTGTAGGTTCGATTCGCAATACTGCCAAATACTGTCCAGCGATTCTTCCAATTCGGTTAGATCTCTTTGTTTGAAATGTTCCAAGGTTAAAGCTGTTTTCATCTGTGTTTTTATTTCTGCATATGCGGAAATGAATTGCTCGCTGCTTCTTCTTATAGATAATTTAGAGTTGGAATTAGATATATTGGCAAGGCAGTTACAAATTCTAATAATGGATCTTCTCAACTGAGTGGTTAGTACAAATTGCTGTTGTGCTGGCAGCCTATTGGTAAGCTGGTACACTTCTTTTGCTACCTGAATGGCTTGTAAATAAATAGATATGTCTTGCCGAATAATATTGGACATAGTCAAAATTATTCTTTTTTATCATATAAAAAAATAATTATTTACTCGCGCACAATATTTCCAATGTTTTTACGATTAGTCGATCCACGGCTTTTGCGCCATCCTTGCTGAATTCTTTTTCAACCCTATTCGCTACAATGGCACTAAGGCTTAAGCAATAATGTGAAAGCAATTTGCCCAACCCATAGATGGCAGCTGTTTCCATCTCAAAATTGGTAATTCGGTGATTGCCGTACTGATAGGTAGTAAGTTTATCTACCAAGTCTGGATACTGTAAGGCAAGCCTCAGCACTCTACCTTGTGGGCCGTAAAAACCGGGACAGGTAACGGTAATGCCGTGATGAAACCCGTGTACAAACTCTTTTTGAAGCGAAGGTGCCGCCGAAGCAATATAGGGTGCGGCAATATATTGGCCCAATTGGGTATGGTTGCGAAATTCTTCTATGATGGCATATTCTTCTTCATTGTTTTGTTGGCGATAAAAATTCATAAGGTTATCAATACCCAAGCCGTGGGTGCTGGCCACAAAGCTATCTACTGGAATATCAGCTTGCAGGGAACCAGATGTGCCAATACGAATAATTTTTAGTCGAGTTTTAATTGCTTTTTCAGTTCTGGTTTCAAAGTCAATATTGGCCAAAGCGTCCAGTTCATTCAATACAATATCAATATTGTCTGTTCCAATACCTGTGGAAACAACGGATAAGCGGGTATTTCCAATAGTACCCGTATGGCTAACAAACTCTCTATGATTGTATTTGCCTTCAATGGTATCAAAATATTTGCTTACTTCATGAACACGGTCCGGGTCGCCCACGGTTATAATGGTTTGAGCCAGTTCTTCTGGTCGCAAATTGAGGTGATAAATGGCACCACGAGCGTTGATGATGAGTTCACTTTCAGGAATTCTGTTCATATTGGCATAAATAAGCCACAAATTTCGGTAATTCTGATTTAGAATTTTAAAATTACTTTGTTTACGCTATTTTTGCCTCCCGTAAAATGGTCCTGTGGCCGAGTGGCTAGGCAGAGCTCTGCAAAAGCTTCCACAGCGGTTCGAATCCGCTCGGGACCTCTAGAAAGACTACTCATTGGGTAGTCTTTCCTTTTCTTGTGTTGGGGCAATAGATAAACAAGGTTTCCTTATTCAATTTGCAAAGGGATTTCTAAAAATAAGCCTTATGGAAATACTTGGATATATTTTAGCCGCATTGGTAGGGATTTCCTTGGGATTGATTGGAAGTGGGGGATCTATTCTAACCGTCCCCATTTTGGTTTATATTATGGGTGTTGAACCAGTATTGGCCACTGCATATTCCTTATTTATTGTGGGCTCAACGGCATTGGTAGGTGGAATTCAAGCGGCCATTCAAAAAAAAGTTGATTTTAAAACGGTGGTAATTTTTGGGTTGCCTTCTATTATTGCAGTGTATGCAACAAGAGCATGGCTATTGCCCATTATTCCCCATCATTTATTCAGTTTTAATGCTATACAAATAACCAAGCCAATTGCATTGATGCTTTTGTTTGCTATTGTTATGTTGATGGTTTCATTCAGTATGACTAGACCTGCCCAAAACAAATATAAGGATGAAAGCAAAGCACTGGTTTACCATTATCCACTCATTTTATTAGAGGGCACGGTTGTTGGAATATTAACGGGATTGGTAGGTGCAGGTGGTGGCTTTCTCATTATTCCTGCACTGGTACTGCTTGCAAAAATGCCGATGAAACTGGCAGTAGGTACTTCCTTGCTTATTATTGCAGCTAAGTCGCTCATTGGTTTTATTGGCGACTTACAGGGGACTCAATTAATAGATTGGTCGCTATTGGGTAAGTTTACCCTATTTGCGGTGGCTGGGATATTAGTAGGTATATTGCTTCAAAAAAAAATGGCTGGGGAGCAACTGAAAATAATATTTGGATGGTTTGTACTTATCATGGGAATCTATATTATACTAAAAGAATTGTTTTTTTAACCCCTAATATCTAATTATAATTGCCTTATGTTATCAACACTAGTTTATCAATCATGGCCTTGGTGGTTTTCTGGAATTATGATTGCGTGTATCATGTTTTGTTTACTATACTTTGGCCAATCATTTGGGTTCTCTGCTAATTTAGCCACCATTTGTTCAATGACTGGCTTAGGGAAAAAACAGGAATTATTTAATTTCGATTGGAAACAACAAAGTTGGAACTTGGTTTTTTTAATGGGCACTTTAATTGGCGGCTTTATTGCCAATAATTTTTTATCAGATGGCATACCTATTCAGATTGCTGCTGATACCATAAAAGATTTACAGAAGTTGGGAATTGCAGCACCTGAATCTTTGCAGCCCAATGAATTATTTGGGCTTGATGCTGTATTTAGTATCAAAGGATTTTTAATACTTGCACTCGGTGGATTGATGATTGGTTTTGGAGCACGTTATGCAGGTGGTTGTACTTCTGGGCATGCTATTAGCGGATTGTCTAATTTGCAATGGCCCTCTTTGCTTGCTGTGATTGGATTCTTCATAGGCGGTTTAATCATGACCTACTTATTATTTCCTTTTATTTTTCGTTCATTAAATACGCCGTTATAACCAAAAAAAATTAATTCATGAAGCTCATTAAATTTTTACTTCTGGGAATTTTATTTGGTATTGTGATGGCAAAATCCGAAGCCGTTTCATGGTTTAGAATTCAAGAAATGTTTCGGTTTCAATCCTTTCATATGTATGGAATAATTGGAACTGCAGTATTGGTTGGCGTATCTGGAGTTGCACTGATAAAAAAATTAAAACCTAGAGATTTTAGTGGAAATGAAATTGTATTTAACGCCAAAAAAAAATCTTATTACCGGTATATACTCGGGGGGATTATTTTTGGATTGGGATGGGCATTAACAGGGGCTTGTCCCGGTCCAATGGTAGTAAATATAGGGTATGGATTTTTTTCAATGATTGTTGTATTTGTTTTCTCCCTTGTTGGGACTTATTTTTATGGTCTTATAAAAAATAGACTTCCACATTAATATAATATTCGCTCATGAAATATTCACAATCTTTAGGATTCATTGCTGCATTAATTGCCATCGGATCGTGTTTTATGCCTTGGGTTATTATTGAGCAAAATGCACTAACCATAACAGGTTTTGATACCACGGGTACTCGCTTTGGTAAGCCCGGATTATTTATTTTGTACACTTGTTCCATTGCTGCCGTGCTTTTTTTAATTCCCAAAATATGGTCGAAGCGAATCAATGTATTCATTGCTGCTTTTGCAGTATGTTGGGCCATACGCAATTACTTAATCATTACGGCTTGCTACGGAGGTGAATGTCCTAAAAAGCAAGCAGGATTATTTATCCTGCTTGCTGCTACAATATTGGTAATGATGATGGCACTGTTGCCAAAAATGCAGGTGAACAATGAGAAGCCCCAAAGCTAGTTAGCTGCGTTTATACAGATAAGGCTTCTAATTCTTTAAGTGCCGAAGCTATAATTTGTACGCATGCTAAAATTTGTTCTTTGGTAATTATCAGCGGTGGGGCAAAACGGATTTTATCGCCATGGGTTGGTTTGGCAAGTAATCCTTTCTCTTTCAAAATTAAACAGAGATCCCAGGCTGCTTCAGGATTGGGGTGATTGATAACAATGGCGTTTAACAAGCCTTTTCCTCGAATACTTTTAATATAAGGTGATTGCAGATTGGCAAGTTCATTTCTAAATAAAATGCCCATAGTGGCTGCGTTTTCCGTCATTTTTTCTTCCCTCAAAACCCTAAGTGCAGTAATGGCAACAGCACAAGCAAGCGGATTGCCGCCATAGGTAGAACCGTGTTCTCCTGGCTTTATATTCATCATAATACAATCATCTGCAAGTACTGCCGATACAGGCAGCACACCACCACTAAGTGCTTTTCCGAGGATCAATATATCGGGACGAATATTTTCGTGATCGCAGGCCAGCATTTTGCCAGTACGGGCGAGACCTGTTTGTATTTCATCGGCAATAAAAAGTACATTGTATGTGGTACAGAGTTCCCTTACTTTTTGCAAATAGCCTTCATCAGGAATAACCACACCAGCTTCTCCTTGTATGGGTTCAACCATAAAAGCCGCCACATTTTTATCTTGAAAAGCTTTTTCCAAGGCAATGGTATCATTGTAAGGAATATTTTCAAAGCCTGGCATAAAAGGGCCAAAATTATGGTAGCTGCTGGGGTCAGTAGAAGAGGAGATAGCGGCCAGGGTTCTTCCCCAGAAATTACCTTCGGCAAAAATAATTTTAGCTTTATTCTCATCCACTCCTTTTTTTACATAAGCCCAGCGCCTTGCCAATTTAATAGCTGTTTCACCACCTTCAACACCCGTATTCATGGGCAATACTTTATCGTATTTAAAATATTGGGTAATGAATTGTTCGTATTCACCCAATAAATTATTGTGAAATGCGCGCGAAGTAAGGGTGAGTTTACCTGCTTGTTCTACTAGACTATTTATAATGGCTGGGTGGCAGTGACCTTGGTTTACGGCGGAATAACCGCTTAAAAAATCATAGTATTGTTTGCCATCAACATCCCATAAAAAAACACCTTCGCCTCGTTCAAGTACAACAGGTAGGGGATGATAATTGTGTGCGCCGTATTTTTCTTCCAGTTCAAGGTAGTATGCTGTGTTAGGCGACAATAAGGTAGTATCCATATAGTTGGTTATGTGAATTAAAATAGAGTATTAAACGGTTATAATGAGAAGGGGTAAAAATTATTATATACCCACCGGATGGTCTAGAAAATCTAAGTTGAAGTGCAAGAAGTGCATATTGATAGTCATCAGGGCTGCAAGTTAGTTGATTTTTATTATTCAAAAAAAATCAGCCCATTTACCATTAATAATTAAACGGTATATGGGCTGATAAAAACCTAGGCTATAATGGGGTTAATCCATTTTAAATATGCCAGTAAAAATATATTATACCGATGCTTTCATTTTTTTAATGGCAGCAGTTAATTGCGGAACAACTTCAAATGCGTCGCCAACAATACCATAGTCAGCGGCTTTGAAAAAAGGAGCTTCGGCATCTTTATTAATCACAACAATTACTTTACTTCTATTTACACCAGCAAGGTGTTGAATGGCACCAGAAATGCCAATGGCAATGTATAAGTTGGGTGCTACTTGTACGCCTGTTTGTCCCACATGCTCGTGGTGTGGTCTCCAATGGGCATCACCTACTGGTCTGCTACATGCGGTAGCAGCCCCTAATTCTTTGGCCAGATCTAATAGTATACCCCAATTTTCAGGGCCTTTTAATCCCCTGCCGCCACTTACTACAATATCAGCTTCGGTTAAAGGAATTTCACCACTTACTTTATTTATGGCAGTTACTTTTATGCGAGAAGGTGCAACAGTTATATTCAAATCTGCAATGGTAGCAATACCTTCACCAGCAATAGTTTGGTAACTATTTGGGTTGAGGGAAATTACTTTAATATCAGACAGTATGCTGATATTAGCAAAAGCCTTACCAGAGAAAACGGTTTTTTTCACCACAAAACCATTGCTGGTATCAGGCAATGCACAAGCCCCCGATACAATGCCTGCTTTTAACCGAGCCGCTACCCTAGCTGCCACTGCTTTACCAGTTTGATTGTGGGAGAATACCAATATTTTAGCACCACTAAGTGTAACAGCTTCAGCAATTATTTTAGCATAGAGTTGAGCATCAACATGGTCTAAAGCATTGTTGTTTACTTGATGAATTTTGCTGATGCCGTACTTACCTAGGGCTGTAAGGTCATCGCTTACAGTCCCCAATACAATGCCTTCGGCAGCAATGCCTAATTGTTTGGCAATATCAGCACCATAAGTGATAGCTTCTAGTGAAGATTTTTTAACGTGACCATCGCTTTGATCAATGAATATGAGAACGGACATAGATTAAGTTATTAAGTTATTAAGTTATTGAGTTATTGGGTTATTGGGTTATTGGGTTATTGGGTTGATTAAGTTATTGTTGCTAAATGGCTTTTGCTTCTTCATGCAATAGTCTAACCAGTTCACTCACATTATCTGCTGCAACTAGTTTTACGCCAGCTTTTGCGGGAGGTAACTCGAAGCTGATGATGGAGCTAAGGGTATCTGCATCAGTGGGTTCTACCACTTTTAAAGGTTTGGTACGGGCGGCCATAATCCCACGCATATTTGGAATGCGTTGTTCAGCAACTCCTTTTTGGCAACTCACAACTAGCGGCAAAATTACATCAGCAACTTCTTCACCCCCGTCAATTTCTCTGGTAATTGTAGCAGTGGTTCCTACGAGCTCAAATTTTGTAGCTAATGAAATAAAGGGAGCATCGGTTAATTCGGCAATCATTCCGCCAATAGAAGAACCATTATAGTCGATGGTTTCTTTTCCAGTAAAAATTAAATCATACCCTCCTTCATTTGCAATGCTAGCAATTTGAGTGGCTATAAAATAGGCGTCGTTGCTATTGCTGTTTACCCGAATGGCTTCATCACCACCTAAAGCCAATGCTTTGCGAATAATTGGCTCGGAATCTGCATTGCCAACGGTAATCAAATGAATGGATACTGCTGCATCTTTTTCTTTTAATTCAATAGCCCTAACCAATGAATACCACTCGTCGTATGGATTAATAATCCACTGAACATTGGCTTCATCAAATTTGGTATTGCCATCAGTAAAAGCAATTTTAGCGGTAGTATCTGGGGTTTTGCTAATGCAGACTAAAATCTTCATACAAAAAAGTTTAACTTTTAATAGTTGTTTATGCAACTAATGCAAATATAATAAGTAATAGAAAGCAGCAAGCTATATTTAAATTTTTTTTTATCAAAACTTCCCTTAATTTCTTTTCTTTTCTGTTTATACCAAAGTCATATCTTAGAGAAATGGATAGAAAGATTAGAATACAAGAAATGTTACAAGCAAATCCTACCGATTGTTTTCTGCGTCACGCCCTAGCCCTAGAATATGTAAAAGTGGGCGATGATGCTGCTGCAAGGGTTTTATTCACCGAGATTCTAAGCCAGTTTCCTGATTATATTGGTTCTTATTACCATTTAGCCAAATTATTAGAAAGGCAGGGAGAAGTTAACTTAGCCATAAAATGGTATGAACAAGGAATGGAAGCGGCAAAACTGGCCAAAGATCAACATAGCTATCAAGAACTTCATGGTGCATATGAAGAGCTTATTTATTAATGAAGGTAAATGGGAATCTAATTTTTGAAAATGATGAATTACAGCTTGCCTGTTTAAATAAAAATGTACAACAGTATAGCTAATTCATTGATTATTTTTTAGTAATTCTCGCTTTTAAGTTTTCCGCTTTTTGTTTTCCCGCTTTAGAATTAGGGTCTAATTCAATTGCCTTATCTAGGTAGGTTAGTGCTTGAATTCTATGTTTTTTTCCCTGCCTTTGTTTTGCCCATGCCAAATAAGCAAAACTCATGATTTTCCAATTTGCATACTCGCTATTTTTATTGTGCTTGTTAATAATTGACTGAAAGTCTTCTTTTGCAAATTTTCTTTTTGAAAAGAAAAACCAAGGTAAATTTTCGGCTACACTTCCCCGTAAAAATTCTGGCAAGTATGATACTTCTGCATAATGGTTAACTGCTTCATTAAACAATATAAATGCCTGACCTAACAACTTTATTTTTTTTGTTTCTGCACCAACCAACGATAAAGCAGAAGCTCTATAGGAAGCAATAAATGGTAAAAATTCTTTTGTTGTATTTTGCGAACTAATTAGTTCACTCAATGTTTCAAAACTTTTTTTTGCATACCCCTTATAGGTTGTTGTAGAAAAAAATGAAAGATTCAACGCTGTTTCATGATAGATAATACCCAGCCGAACTTTATTTAACTCATTCGGATTTTTTAGATAATTGGTTTCCGTTTCTTTGAGTTTGATTTTCAATTCGGATGTGTCAATAAGTTCCATTACATCCTCTAGCTCTTGTTCTATGGACTTTAATTTAGAAAAGTCTAGTGGGTTGATTTGTGCGGTTAAGCTGTTAAGTGTAGTCATTGTTAATAGAATTGAAGCGATTAATAATTGTCTCATTTTTTATTGGTTTAATTGATGAGGCAAAATTCCACGTTCAATGATGGGTAAACGATGACTTAGGTTAAGAATTTGTTTGAGTTGATTTTTTAAAAATTCTATGTCTAATCCTACTCAAACTTTCTGCACTTACCCCTAAAAAGTTTGCAATATATTTTTAGGGAACTCGTTGGAAAAGATTGGGTTGCTTTTTTAATAAATTTTGAAATCGTTCTTCGGGTTTATCAGCCGATAGTGACATAGCAATTTCTGTAGCTCTTTGTGCTACTTGTTCCGCCATTAATCTGCCAAAAGTTTCGTATTTACTGCATTCGCTGTATAATTTGTATAATTTTTCTTTCTTAATAATAAATACCAATGTTTCTTCCATTGCTTGCAAATTCATGATAGAAGCTGTGTTACCCGTAAAACTTTGGAAGTCGGTTACCCAAGAATTTTCAAAAGAAATATCACAAGTTTTTTCTATTCCGTCCTTAATATGAAAGTGTCTGATGGTGCCCTCTGCAATAAAAGAAATGAAATTGCAAGCCTTGCCATTTTCAAGCAAAAACGCTTTTCTCTTTAATTTTTTTGGCTCAAAATATTGGTCAATCAAATTTAATTCCTCCCGGGTAAAGGGAACAGTTGCATTACAATATTCTTTAAGCTTGCTATACATATTGCAATCGGGACTATTTATGGAAACAAATTTTATAAATCTTTTACCCTAGTACTTTACTTGCAACGGAATGCACTGCATCGCTAATTTCTTTAATTAGTGTAAGGTCTTTCTCTATTGCGTTGCCCACAACAATTATATCGGCTCCCGCCTTGCAATTCAAATACGCTTTCTCGGGTACTGTTATGCCCCCGCCCACAATTAAAGGAATTTCTATATGGCGAGATACTTTTTCTATCATTTGCTCACTAATGGCTCGTTTGGCACCACTGCCTGCATCCATATAAATTAATTTCATTCCCAACATCTCTCCTGCCATTGCGGTACACATGGCTATCTCACTTTTATCTGCCGGTATAGGTGCCGCATTTGAAATATAACTTACTGTGGTGGGTGCCCCACCGTCTATTACCATATACCCTGTGGGGATGATTTCTAATCCGCTTTGCTTTACAAATGGCGCACTAATTACGTGCTGACCTATTAATAATTCCGGATTTCTGCCCGATATCAACGATAAATACAACAAAGCATCGGCAGAGCCACATACTTGCGATGGCGATCCTGGAAATAAAACCACGGGTATGGTACAGCTGGCTTTGATCTGCTGGATACATTCATCTAAATGACTTGAGATAACCAAACTACCCCCTACAAAAAAATAATCCACTTTTGCCGCCACACCCAATGCTACCAAATCAGCAATACTGGTCGCATCTACCTTATCGGGATCTATTAATACGGCAAACGACTTTTTGCCCCCTTTTTTTTGATCCCTGAATTGTTGATAGATTGCTTGCTTCATTATTCCCTTTAATAATACTTCTGCAAAAGTGCAGAAAAGTTTTCGTTTTATACACTTATTCAACCCCTTCTTATACTATTAAAAGCAGTCACCTGCTCTGTAGAAGGGTTTTCCCCAATTTGACTCTATTTTTTCCTGCCCAAATCTGTTTTGTTTAACAAATCAACTCATTTTGTTCAACTGCTTTTATCCTTTCATCTTCCTAATAATCTTATCTACACCTGTGAATAAGCGGTGAAATTCAACAGGGATTTGAGGTGCGAATTTATCCACCTTCCTTATCCACAAGCTGTGCATATTTACGGTATTGGTTTCTGACTTGAGAAAGATATTTTCGTCAACCGCTATCACAAATCACCGTAAAGCAGGACCCATTAACCCATTTTTAAAAGCATCTGCTATATGCCCAACCCACGCGCTCCAAAAGGCTTGCAATTCAGCCGCCGCTTCACCCAAGAAGGTGTAAGCCCCTACGATATGTTCGAATACGATTATCGCGACAGCATCATCAAAAACCCGAATGGTGAAAAGGTTTTCGAAATGAATAATGTAGAAGTTCCCAAACAATGGAGCCAAATTGCTACAGACATCATTGCGCAAAAATACTTTCGCAAAGCGGGTGTTCCTCAAGCAGATGGTACTTTGGGTAGAGAAACCAGCGTTAAGCAGGTGGCTCATCGCATGGCGCATTGCTGGCGCGTATGGGGTGAACGCAATGGGTATTTTGCTGCTGAAAAAGATGCCGAAGTGTTTTATGATGAATTGGCTTACAGCATACTGAACCAGTCCTGCGTTCCCAATTCTCCCCAGTGGTTTAATACCGGATTACATGAAGTATATGGTATTACGGGTAAGCCCCAAGGCCACTACTTTGTAGATGCTAATGACGGCAAACTAAAAAAATCTACCAACGCTTATGAGCGGCCTCAACCCCATGCCTGCTTTATTTTAAGTGTGAGCGATGACCTTGTAAATGAGGGTGGTATTATGGATTTGTGGACTCGGGAAGCCCGCATCTTTAAATATGGTTCTGGGGTAGGCACCAATTTCTCTCAAATTCGTGGTGGTGGTGAAAAGTTAAGTGGTGGCGGTACTTCTAGTGGATTGATGAGCTTTCTTAAAATAGGCGATCGCGCCGCTGGTGCTATTAAAAGCGGGGGCACTACCCGCAGAGCTGCTAAAATGGTTTGCCTCGATTTAGATCATCCTGAAATAATGGAATTTATTGACTGGAAAGTTGGCGAAGAGAAAAAAGTAGCTGCCCTTGTTGAAGCGGGTTACGACAATGGATACGAAGGAGAAGCGTATGCAACTGTGTCGGGACAAAATTCCAACAACTCCGTTCGTATTCCAAATGAGTTCTTTAAAGTGTTGGCGGATGGTGGCGACTGGGAGCTGAAAGCTAGGACTGATGGTCGCACTATGAAAAAAATTCCTGCTGCTCAAGTGTGGGATAAAATTGCGTATGCCGCATGGCGCTGTGCCGATCCTGGTACCCAGTACGATACCACTATTAATGAATGGCATACTTGCCCCAAAGGTGGACGCATCAACGCTTCTAACCCTTGTTCTGAGTATATGTTTTTAGACAATACTGCATGTAATTTGGCTTCTATCAACCTCCGTAAATTCCATCACAACGATACCAATATTTTTGACGTGGAAGGGTTTGAATATACCACTCGATTGTGGACTACCGTGCTTGAAATTTCTGTATTGATGGCCCAATTCCCTTCCAAAGAAGTGGCGCAGCTCTCTTATGATTACAGAACTTTAGGTCTCGGCTTTGCCAACCTCGGCTCTATGCTAATGGTGAGCGGTATTGCCTATGATAGCGAAGAAGCCCGTGGTATTGCGGGTGCTATTTCTGCTATCATGACGGGGGTTGCTTATAAAACTTCAGCTGAAATGGCTGCTTTCTTAGGTGCTTTTGATAAGTACGAAGAAAATAAAACCGATATGCTTCGCGTAATGCGCAACCACCGTGCTGCTGCATACGATGCTATTGATGCATATACCGGACTTGAAATTAAACCCCAAGGTATTAAAGCCAAATATTGCCCCGATTATATGCTAAGTGCTGCTACCCGTGCTTGGGATGATGCGGTTCAACTGGGAGAAAAATATGGTTATCGCAATGCACAAACCACGGTAATTGCCCCTACTGGCACTATTGGTTTGGTAATGGATTGTGATACCACTGGTGTTGAGCCCGACTTTGCACTGGTGAAATTTAAAAAACTAAGTGGTGGTGGGTATTTCAAAATCATCAACCAATCGGTTCCACAAGCCCTAAAAAATTTAGGGTATAATGCTGAACAAGCATTGGCAATAGAACAATATGCGGTTGGTGCTGCCAGCTTTGAGAAAGCTCCATTCATCAACAACGAAAGCCTAAAAGCAAAAGGATTTACCCCTGCTGAAATTGAAAAATTAAATGGGGCTGCTCGCTCTGCTTTTGAAATTGCTTTTATCTTCAACCGCTTTACCCTAGGCGATGAATGTATGCAGCGTTTGGGCTTCTCCGAAGCTGAATATGCCGATTGGAACTTTAATCTTTTAGAAGCCATTGGCTTTACCGAAGATCAAATTGATGCTGCCAACGACTTTGTTTGTGGTACCATGACCATTGAAGGGGCGCCTTATCTAAAAGACGAACACCTTACTGTTTTTGATTGTGCCAACAAATGTGGCAAGAAAGGAGAAAGATATATTCATGCATATGGACATATCCGCATGATGGCTGCTTGTCAACCCTTCCTCAGCGGTGCTATTTCTAAAACCATTAACCTGCCTCACGAAGCAACAATGGAAGAAATAAGCGATTGCTATATGATGAGCTGGCAACTGGGATTGAAGGCAAATGCTTTGTACCGCGATGGCTCTAAACTGAGTCAACCCCTTAGCAATAAATCAGATAAGAAAAAGAAAACCGAAGAAATTGCCGAAGAGGATACGGAAGAACTGGTATTATCTGAAGACGTTTCTAATATTGTTGACCTTGGTAAACTTACGGTGGATGAATTATTAGAAGAAGTACAGAAAAGAATGACGGCTTCTACCGATACTGAATTAAAACGTGCTTTGTCTAGAATAGTAGAACGCAAATCACTGCCCGCTAAGCGCAGAGGGTTTACGCAGAAAGCAAAGATTGGCGGACAAGTAGTTTTTCTTAGAACAGGCGAGTACAATGACGGCACTTTGGGTGAAATCTTTATAGATTTAGCCAAAGAAGGTTCAACCCTTCGCAGTTTAATGAACTGTTTTGCCATTTCTATTTCGGTAGGCCTTCAATACGGTGTTCCGCTAGAAGAGTTTGTAGATAAATTTGTATTTACTCGTTTTGAGCCAGCAGGTATGGTAGATCATCCGAATATTAAAACCACCACATCATTGGTAGATTTTGTATTCCGTGCCTTGGGTTATGAGTACTTGAATAGAACTGATTTGGTTCATGTATTAGATAAGCCCACTGTAGGTAATACAGGGGAAGGGGAGGGAGAAGCCAGTTTTTTGGGAAAGCCCGAACTGAGTAGTGTTCGGGTAACAGCTCCATCTGCCAATAGCACTCCAGTGGAGGGAATGCAGTCGCCTAAATTGCAAAGATCGGCGGTAGTATCCGCATCTGTAAATGGAGGAATGGATGCAGTGAATGCGGCTGCAAAAAGTATGCAGAGTGATGCACCTGCCTGCAGCACTTGCGGTCACCTCACCATCCGCAGTGGTACTTGTTACAAGTGTTTAAACTGTGGCACCAGTATGGGTTGCAGTTAATCAATAGTAGTTAATCCCTGCCCTTAGAAAGTATATCCTCCAATTTTTGGGGGATATTTTTTTTCCATTCATTTAATACTTAAATTGAACCCTAATAGAAACGAAGCTACCATGGGAGATTTTCAGATTAAAAAACAAACCAAAAAATACGATGTAGTAATTGTGGGCTCAGGTGCTGGTGGTGGCATGGCTGCTTATACTTTGGCTAAGGCGGGATTAAAAGTATGCCTGCTAGAAGCAGGTGCCGATTATGATCCTGCAATCCATTCTTCACAATTAAAAAATCCTTGGGAATCTCCACGCAGGGGTGCGAGTACTAAATTTCGTCCCTTCGGTGATTTTGATGGTTGTTATTGGGGTTGGGAAATTGATGGAGAACCGTATACCCATACACCCGGCAGTGAAAAATTTGAGTGGTGGCGCGCTCGTATGATGGGTGGAAGAACCAATCACTGGGGTAGGATATCCTTGCGTTTTGGCCCCAAAGACTTTAAAAGAAAAAGCATTGATGGCTTAGGAGATGATTGGCCTATTGGCTATGAAGAGATAAAACCTTACTACGATAAAATAGATCAATTGATTGGTGTATTTGGTAGCAATGAAGGATTAGAAAATGATCCTGATGGTATTTTCTTACCACCACCCAAACCTCGCTTGCACGAGTTGATGATTAAGAAAGCGGCAATAGGCGTTGGAGTGCCAGTAATTCCATCGAGACTATCCATTCTCACCAAGCCTATTAATAAAGAACGTGGTGCTTGTTTTTATTGCGCACAATGTGGAAGAAGTTGTAAGGCTTATGCTGACTTCTCTTCGGGATCGGTGTTGGTAAAACCTGCTTTAGCTACGGGTAATGTAGACGTAATTACCCAAGCCATGGCTAGGGAAGTCATTACCAATGAAGCGGGATTGGCTACAGGTATTTCTTATGTGAGCAAAGTAGATAAGATGGAATACCAGGTTAGTGGAAAAGTAGTGGTGCTTGCGGCTAGTACTTGCGAGACTGCACGCTTACTGCTCAACTCAAAATCTAAGCGACACCCCAATGGATTGGCTAATGAAAGTAATATAGTAGGTAAATATTTGCACGATTCTACAGGTGCTGCACTTGGTGGGGTATTACCAGAACTCTTTGGCAGAAAGCGTTACAATGAAGATGGGGTAGGTGGTATGCATATTTATACGCCTTGGTGGAAAGACAATAAAAAACTCGATTTCCCACGTGGTTATCATATTGAATATTGGGGAGGAATGGGCCAGCCTGCCTATGGTTTTGGAATGGGGGTAGAAAATATGAACGGGAAATATTTGGTGAATGGAAAAACAAAAGAAGCGGGTGGTTATGGCAGTTCCTTAAAAGAAGATACTCGTTTTTTTTATGGGGCAGGAGTAGGTATGGCAGGAAGGGGAGAAGCAGTACCCGATATAAAAAATTATTGTGAGATTGACCCAACGGTAGTAGATCAATTTGGTATTCCTGTATTGCGTTTTAGTACCCGTAATTCTCAATATGAAATAAATCAGGCTAAGCATATGAAAGAAACTTTCAAGGAAATCATGCACAATATGGGTGCGGTAATTACTTGGGGTGGTGATGATGATGCTTCCAATAATTATGGATTGGCTAAACCAGGCAATATTATTCACGAAGCAGGAACAGTGAGAATGGGTAATGATAAAAAAACATCTGCACTGAATAAATGGAGTCAAGCACACGATTGTAAAACATTGTTCTGTGTAGATGGATCTCAATTTGTTTCTCAAGCCGATAAAAATATTACATGGACCATACTTGCACTAAGCATGCGTGCCAGCGAGTATATTATTGATCAATTGAAAAAACAAAATATTTAATATGGATAGGAGAAAATCAATCAAAGCCCTTATGGTTGGTACGGTTGGTGCCGGTGTATTGGTAGAAGCTTGTAAAACAGCAGATAAAAAAGCCATTGCTGGTTCGGCAGATGCTGTGCTGGTAGATAGAATGCAGGAGGAGAAAGATCACTTAGCTAGGATTGCCAAAGAAGAAAACTTCTTCAGCCCGCATGAAATAGCCACCATTAAAGTATTGGGAGATATCATCATTCCCAAAGATGCGGTAAGTGGCAGTGCCAGTGATGCCAAAGTGCCTGATTTTATTGAATTTATTGTAAAAGATATGCCATCACACCAAATTCCATTGCGCGGTGGATTGCGTTGGCTTGATATATATTGTTTTAAATTATACAATAACCCTTTTGTACATTGTGATGCCAAACAACAAATTAGTGTGGTAGATGCCATTGCCTATCCCAATAAAGCCAAGCCCGAAGTGGCGCAGGGCGTAGCTTTCTTTACTAAAATACGCGACTTGGTTACCACCGGATTTTATACTTCAGAAATAGGCGTAAAAGATCTAGGATATATGGGCAATACACCCAACCAGTGGAATGGCGTTCCCGATGAAGTGTTAAAGCAATATAATTTAGCGTATACCGAAAAAGAGTTGAAGGAATGTGTGAGTTACGAATGAGGTGTAAAATCCTTAACTCACCCCACTTCCATTATCTATGGCTGTTTCTGGGTTCATAAAATGCAATTTACCTGCTGCATCTTCTGCCATCAGAATCATCCCATTACTTTCAATACCACGCATTTTACGAGGGGCTAGGTTACATACCACGGTTACTTGTTTGCCAATGATTTTGGAAGGTTCAAAATGCATAGCTATACCTGAAACAATGGTGCGGGTTTCAAAACCAAGGTCTACCTGAAGTTTCAACAGCTTATCTGCTTTGGCTACTTTTTCTGCCGCAACAATAGTCCCCACTTTTAAATCTATCTTGGCAAAATCATCAAATTCAATGACTGGTTTAACGCTCACTATTTTAGCAGTTGGTTGCTCCATAACTGGTTCATCCTTTTTCACCTTAATAGCTTCAACTTTCTCGCCCAATTTTGCGAGCTGTTGCGCTATCTCCTCATCTTCTATTTTACGGAACAGCAATTCAGGTGAGCGGAGACTGTACCCTACACTCAATAATTTCATGCTACCCGCATTTTCCCAATCGAGTACTTTATCTACTACTTTTAATAAATAGCATATTTTTTTTGCAGTGAAGGGAAGAAAAGGATTGATTAATACCGCTAGGTTGGCAGTGAGTTGCAAGCAAATATGCAAACAATTATCAATCAACTGCTGATCAACCCTATTCTTACTGCCGTCTAAGGTCAACAGTCCATCGTCGGCTGAAAGCCTCTTAGCGACAATCCAAGGCTCTTTCTTTTGCATATATTGATTCCCGATACGCGCCAAATTAATTACTTCAAATAAAGCGTCTCTGAACTTATATTCTTCTAATAATTTTTCTACTTTTTCTTTTGTAGATTTAATATTGGCAATAGCTTCATGATCTAACTCATCCATTACTGCTGTATGTAATGGCGGTACTTTGCCTTTGCATAATTTGTGCATCAATACCAATGCACGGTTGATGAAGTTGCCGAAAATACTCACCAATTCATTGTTGTTGGCATCTTGAAAACCTTTCCAAGTAAATTCACTGTCTTTAGTTTCTGGAGCAATTAAGGTGAGATAATAGCGTAAAGAATCGGCTAGTTGACTACCACCATTTTCTGGTTTAATGAAATCGTTGATATAATCATCCATCTCCAATTTCCAATTTCTGCTGGTACTCATTTTATCACCTTCGAGGTTCATAAATTCATTGGCAGGAACATTTTCTGGTAAAATATTTCCGTGTAATTGAAGCATTACGGGAAAAATTATACAGTGAAATACAATATTATCTTTTCCAATAAAATGCACCAATTTGGTGTCTTTGCTTTCCCAATAAGGCTTCCAATCTTTTCCATTATCAAGTGCCCACTGTTTGGTGGCGCTGATATAACCAATGGGAGCATCAAACCAAACATAGAGTACTTTGCCATCTGTAAGAGACGATTCGCCTTGGACCTTAGACGGTGGCACTTTCACTCCCCAATCTAAATCGCGGGTAACAGCCCTAGGCTGTAATCCGCCATCTATCCAACTTTTGCACTGACCAACTACATTGGCACGCCAGTCGTTTCCATGTTCTTCTATAATCCATTTGCGTAAAAAATCTTCGTGTTTGTTTAAAGGAAGATACCAATGAGTAGTCAATTTTTTTATGGGTGCGTTGCCACTCAAAGTGCTAACGGGATTGATGAGTTCATCGGGACTTAAACTTTTACCACAGTTTTCGCACTGGTCGCCGTAAGCACCATCATAAGCGCAATTGGGGCAAGTACCTTTAATAAATCTATCGGCTAAAAAACTTTGTGCTTGTTCGTCATAATACTGCTCAGTTTCCTTTGTAATTAAATGGCCATTATCATTTAATGCAGTGAAAAATTCTTGTGCGGTTTCGTGGTGAATAGCAGCGCTGGTTCGGTGGTATATATCGAAAGAAATGCCTAGGTGAGCAAAATTTTGCTTAATAATAGGATGATATTTATCAATGATAGCCTGAGCGGTAGTGCCTTCTTTGGTAGCTTGAATGGGAATAGCAGTACCATGCTCATCACTGCCACAAACAAATACCACATCACGTTTCTGTGCACGCAGATAGCGGGTATAAATATCAGCAGGAAGATAGGCGCCAGCTAGGTGACCAATATGTTTAAGTCCGTTCGCATAGGGCAGGGCAGCGGTAATAAGGTATCGTTGGGGTAGATTCATGCTTGGGGTTGATGTATTTGTGAGCGTTTGCAAAGGTAGGGAATGAAGGGTAGCGGTGCAAGTGAAGGATTAGGAATGTTTTTGAGGATTGAATAAAAAGACTATATTTGATATCAAATTAATATCAAAATAACTTAAAATGGAAAAGAATAAAAAAGCCAGTTCTGGATTTTCCGCGCTATTACTTGCATTTGTATTGGTAATCACAGGCGTATTGTTCTGCACCATGATTGTGTCTGTTAGTGGCACGCAGCATACACTATATATAAGCTTGGCAATTGTGGCATTTGTAGTTGCGCTTATATTGCTTTCTGGGCTGGTAGTGGTTCAACCCAATACCAGTGTTGTACTTACTTTTTTTGGGGAGTATATAGGAACGGTAAAAGAAAATGGATTAAAATTTGTGAACCCACTTTACGCAAAGCAAAAAATTTCTTTGCGCTTACAGAGTTTAGAAAGTACCAAATTAAAAGTGAATGATAAGTTGGGGAATCCTATTGAAATAGCTGCTGTTATACTTTGGGAGATTGCAGATACCTATAAAGTTGCATTTGATGTGGTGAATTTTTCAGGGTATCTTACCAACCAAAGTGAGGCAGCCATTCGTCACCTTGCATCTACTTGTCCCTATGATAGTATTGAAGATGAAAATGCATCGGTTACATTAAGGGATGGGGGGGAGAAAGTGATTGAATTACTAGAACAAGAATTGAATGCAAGAATGGTAAAAGCAGGTATAATTATAAAAGAAGCAAGGATCAGTCACCTTGCGTATTCGCCTGAGATAGCGCACGCCATGTTGCAACGTCAACAAGCTACTGCCATTGTATCTGCACGAAGTAAAATTGTGGAAGGTGCTGTTGGTATGGTTGAAATGGCATTGGAATTATTATCAAAAAAGCAAATTGTAATATTAGATGAAGAAAGAAAAGCGGCAATGGTGAGTAATTTATTAGTTGTGCTATGCGGCGATAAAGCGGCATCACCAGTAGTAAATACGGGTAGCTTATACCAATAATTTAAAGACTATTTTTATTTTGAGTAAGAAATCATTTGTGTTAAGAATTGACCAGCAAACCTATGCTGCACTGGAGAAGTGGGCTGCGGATGAATTTAGGAGTGTGAATGGTCAGCTTGAAATGTTGATTGATAAAGCACTAAAAGATATGGGTAGAAAAAAAGAAACAATCCTATCATCCACAGCTAAATCAAAAAAAAGCTAATTTTTTGTTGAATTTATTTTTAGAAACCTCCTTATTAAATTGCTCATGATTACCATTCCTCCCAATTTAAAAAAAGGCGATACTATTGGCATTACCTGCCCTGCGGGTTATATGGAAATGAAAAAGGTAAAAACCTGTATTACTGTCTTGCAGCAATGGGGATATAAAGTGATAGTGGGGAAAACCGTTGGGAGCAATAGTGCCAATTATTTTAGTGGAACCGATGCTGAAAGAGCCGATGAATTACAAGCGATGTTGAATGATAAAAATATTCATGCAATACTTTGTGGAAGGGGAGGCTATGGCTTAAGTAGAATCATTGACCAGCTCGATTTTAAACCATTAAAGAAAAATCCCAAGTGGATCATAGGTTTCAGTGATATCACCGTGTTGCTGGCACATTTATATACAAAATACAAGATAGCATCATTGCACGCACCAATGGCAAATGCATTTAATAATGGGGGGGCTGATAATAATTATGTGCAATCATTGCGTAAGGCATTGAAGGGAGCAAAAACCCAGTATAGTTGTGCTACTCATCCACTTAATAGATCAGGTAAGGCCGAGGGAGCGTTGGTAGGCGGAAATCTTTCTCTGGTAGCGCATCTGGTAGGAACAGAATCAGGGTATAAAACAGATGGGAAAATTTTATTTCTCGAAGATATTGGGGAATATATTTATAGTATAGATAGGATGATGATGCAGTTAAAGCGGGCGGGAATATTGGATAATCTAGCCGCCTTAATCATTGGTGGATTTACTGATGTAAAAGATACGGAGCGGCCATTTGGTGAAAGCATTGAATCGCTAATAGCCGGTCATACTGCGGAATACGACTATCCCGTTTGCTTTAAATTTCCGGTGAGTCACGCCCAAGATAACTACGCACTTAAAGTAGGATTGAAATACCAATTGAAAATAACTGCTGGCAAAACTGTTTTGAAGGAAGTATAAAAAAGATCTTGGGAAAGAGGTTTTTACATTTTGTGATGATGATAACTTTTAACAATACTTAATCCAAACATTCCACTGGGTGATATAACTTCTGTTCAATATCAGTGATACAAAAAAATGAGTTTCAATAATGGGAGTATTTACTTAAATTTGAAGAAATGAATCTGATGGAAACGCATATTATTAATATTGACCCAGAAATACTAGGTGGAACACCTGTTTTCAGTGGTACTCGTGTTCCTATTAAGAACCTTTTTGACTATCTAGAATCTGGTGAATCAATTGACTATTTTCTAGATGATTTCGGCTCTGTTCAACGTGAGCAAGTGATTAAACTGCTCGAAATGTCTCAACGCCTTATTGAAACATCTTCAAACATTTTGCATGAAAATCTTGCTTGATGAATGCGTAACAAAGCATCTTAAGAAACATTTTTTTGGTCATCAGGTTTCTACAGTTTTAGAAATGGGATGGAGTGGAGTTAAAAATGGAAAACTCATGAATTTATGTGTTGAAAATCAGTTCGATATTCTACTTACAATTGATAAGAATTTACAACACCAACAGAACCTTGATAAATACCCAGTCACAATTGTAATATTCAATAGTTTCTCAAGTAAAGTTGAAGAGTTGGTTGAATTCATTCCTTTATTTGAATTGCAGATCTTCTCCTTTAAAAAACACCATGCATATAAAATAGATCGATAAACATGAAGTGGATGTACATTAAGCATTCACGGATTTGATTTGGGAAAAGAGCAAATTGATTTCCCCAAACTTTATGATCATATTTCTACTGATGATTTGTCTGTTGCGGATAAAAACTTTTTACTTTATTACTGCATGGTTAATATTAGTAAATACCAGAAGGGCTTATTTAAAACCTATGAAAATAAATTTAAGAATGACTGTAAAGATTTGGCTTTGGTGAAGAAGATTAATGAGGATTTTAGCTTTCTTAATTCTATTAAAACAGATCAAACTGACTTACTCATTTCTACTTCAAAACAAACCATGACTTTTGATAGCTTTCTCAGCAAAAATAGCGGCAAGCTTATATATATTGATATTTGAGCCAGTTGGTGCATGCCCTGTGTTGCAGAAATGCCAAATAGTAAAATTTTACAAGAAAAGCTTGCTGGTAAGGATATTGTTTTTGCTTATATCTCTATTTATGAAATTTTTAAGCAGCCCTATGCCACTTTCTTGGGCTTCTTAAATATGGCATACACTTCTATCAACAAACCCACAACTATTAATATGGGTGCTACGGTAATGCGGGTTGTACTATACACTTCATGATTGGCAAATACATT
>JAAFJB010000045.1 GCA_013297995.1 Chitinophagales bacterium
TCCTTCTACAATAACAGATGCGGAGGGAATGCCTCGCAAGCTATCGGCGGTCATCACTACCCCATATAGCTGAACAATTGAGTCTCTATTTGGGTTGGTTTGTGCTTGCAGTTTTGCACACAAAATAAGGTAAGTAAAAAGCAGTAAAGAAAAGTATGGTTTTAGGTTCATGCTAGCGTAAACTAAATATCTTGGGCAAAAGTACTGTTTTACCAGTATCTTGGTTAAACTCCGTAAATCACAACAAAGTAAAGTGCTGTATTGTTAACTTTGCCACTAATCGCTTATTTTAACAAAAACTTACTCAATGACCATCGATGAAATTCTAAAAGCCCTCAGTAATGTTCAGGAACCCGATTTGGGAAAGGATCTGGTTACACTTAATATGATAAAAGATATTGCCATTGAGGGAGACGCAGTAAGTTTTACCATTGTACTAACCACACCTGCTTGTCCCATGAAAGACATGATGCAGCGTGCCAGTGAAAATGCCATTAAATTATTGGTGAATAAAAATGCGCAAGTAAAAGTAAATTTCACTGCCAATACCACCAGCACTCGAAAAGACGATCAAAAGGTACTCGGCGGGGTTAAAAATATTATTGCCGTTGTAAGCGGAAAAGGTGGGGTAGGTAAAAGTACCATCTCCGCTAATCTTGCCCTTGCATTGGCCGAAGGTGGCGCCAGTGTTGGGTTGATGGATGCTGATATTTATGGACCTTCCGTACCCATTATGTTTGGGGTAAGGGGAGAGCGTCCGATGATGAAAGACGTAAATGGCAAGGGTATGATTGTGCCACTGACCAAATACGGTATTAAAGTGATGAGTATTGGGTTGTTGGTGGATGAAAAAAATGCGGTGGTATGGAGGGGGCCTATGGCCAGCAGCGCCATCCGCCAGTTTGTTACCGATGTGGATTGGGGCGAACTCGATTACTTGGTAATAGATATGCCACCCGGTACGGGTGATATTCACCTTACCCTGATGCAGACCGTACCTGTTACGGGTGTGGTAATTGTTACTACCCCGCAAAACGTAGCATTGGCTGATGCCAAAAAAGGAATTGCCATGTTTGGTCAAGCCCAAATAAACGTACCCATCATTGGACTCATAGAAAATATGGCTTATTTTACGCCAGCAGAACTGCCCAACAATAAATATTATTTGTTTGGAAAGGAAGGAGGGAAGCGACTGGCAGAAGAATACGACCTGCCATTCCTTGGACAAATTCCGCTGGTACAATCCATTCGCGAAGGAGGTGATGAAGGGCTTCCCGCTATGGTTGGAGAGGATGAAGTGAGCAAGCAAGCGTTTAGAAATTTTACGGCGCAAGCAGTCAGAAATATTGCGGTGCGCAATGCCAATATACCCAAAACTACTTTAGTAGAAGTGGTACAATAAATTCAGTATGTACAATTTACCCGATTTTAAAGCCCATGATGCAGCCGAAGTAATTGCTTTTATGAAAGCCCATCCTTTTGTGGTGATTTGTGGAGCAGATACAAGCGGTAAACCAGTAGCAACCCATGTGCCTGCATTGGTGAAAGAAAGAGGTGATCAATTGTTTTTGCAGGCGCATATCATGCGCAAACAAAATCATACCGTTGCCTTTGAAGAAAACCAACAAGTATTGGCTATTTTTCATGGCGCACATAGCTATATTAGTGCGCAATTGTATGAGCCACAAAATGTAGCCAGCACATGGAATTATATGGCTGTACACGCAAGTGGGGTGCTTCGCTTTTTAGGCGATGAAGCGTTGTACAATTTGCTGGGTGAATTGACCGACCATTTTGAAGATAATCCGCATTCACCTGCATTAATGGGTAAAATGGATGAACAATATATAAGGGGATTGATGAAAGCAATAGTGGCTTTTGAAATTGAAGTTACAGACCTCCAGCATGTATTTAAATTAAGCCAGAATAAAGACAAAGCCTTGCAGCAAAAAATAGTGCAACACCTCCAAACGGGCAATCAAGATGATCAAGCAACAGCAGCAGCCATGCACCAACACGCTAATTATGCAAAGAAATAATGGGTGGAATTCAATCTGTTTTATACTACTGATGGGTATATTTTTTATGGCTTGTAAAATAAGTCCACCAAGCCATTCAACCCATATGAAAAATCCTGTGTTTGATAAGCAAGGTCACCGCGGTTGTCGCGGCCTCATGCCTGAGAATACGCTTGCCGCCATGCTCTACGCCATTGATCTTGGCGTTACTACCTTGGAGATGGATGTAGTAATTACCAAAGACCTAGCAGTGATTTTGAGTCACGAACCTTTTTTTAATCATGAAATAACAACCAAAGCAAACGGCACTGTGGTTTCGGAAGGAGAAGAAAAAGATCTAAATATTTTTCAGATGGATTATTTAGAAACCCAGCGCTATGATGTGGGAATGAAATTGCATGCTCGATTTCCGCAACAACAAAAAATAGCTGCTACCAAACCCTTGCTCAGTAACCTTATTGATGCAGCAGAAAATTATACAAAGGCAAAACGCAAGCCACCCATTTATTATAATATTGAGACCAAAACCACACCAGCTACCGATGGTAAATACCACCCTGCACCAGCCGAGTTTGTAGAATTAATTGTAAGTATCATTAAAAAGAAAAAAATTCAGGATAGGGTAATCATTCAATCATTTGATATTAGAACCTTACAGTATTTACACCAATATTATCCTGCCATTCAAACTGCTTTATTGGTAGAAGGCTTCACTAAAAAATCCTTAGAAGAACAACTCACTCAATTGGGGTTTGTACCCAATATTTACAGTCCCCTTTATACACTGGTCACCCCTGAATTGATTGCGGCTTGTCACCAAAAAAATATACGCATTATACCATGGACGGTGAATGATGGCGCAGCAATACAACAACTAAAACTGCTGGGTGTAGATGGCGTAATAAGCGATTATCCCAATTTATTTTAGTGCAGGATTACTGTATTGTATGGCATTGTGTTCATGCTTACAATAAAAACAATAAAATGAGTTTCTTTTTTTACATTTAATATGTATTGATAAATGAATATGCAAAAGATTATAATAACCTTAGATGGTTTTTCATCCTGCGGAAAGAGTACTTTGGCCAAAGCCATTGCGCGCCAGCTAAACTATGTATTTATAGACAGTGGTGCTATGTACCGAGCCATTACTTTGTATTTTTTAAGGAATCATATTGATTGGAATAATAATGAATCAGTTCAGCTTGCACTGCAAGCCATACATTTAGATTTCGATTATAATGATAGTACCGGCAGCAGTGATATTTTATTGAATGATGAAAACGTAGAAGCATTGGTAAGGGATATGCTGGTGAGTGAGCACGTGAGTGAAGTAGCAGCCAACCAGTATGTTCGTGAATTTGGCGTAGCGCAACAGCAAAAAATGGGAGAGAAGAAAGGCATTGTTATGGATGGAAGAGATATAGGCACAACCGTTTTTCCCCATGCCGAATTAAAAATATTTGTAACGGCGGATCCAGCAGTGCGGGTGGAAAGAAGGTTTAAAGAAATGTTTGCGAAAAACCCCAATATCACTATTGAAGAAGTGAAAGACAATTTAGAAATGCGCGATTATATCGATAGCAATCGCGAGTTCAGTCCCCTCAGAAAAGCCACCGATGCCATTGTATTAGACAATAGCAATCTTACCAGAGAAGAGCAGCTCAGTACTGCCCTTCAATTGGTAAAAGATAGGCTATCTGCTCTTTAGTGCAAGGGTTGGTTTAACTCCTCGGAGTTTTTAAAAAAAATAATTATCATTGCACTATGAAATGAGCTATAACAAGAATTTGTTACTAACCAAAATCTTTATTAACGAATTCCATGTGGCCATTAAAAAATAAATATTATCACATGAAAAATCTACTATTCTTTTCTTTGTTAATTATGGGTAAATTTTGTACTGCTCAGAGCGACCCTAAAAATACCATTAATGAGAATAATTACAGAGTAGTACTAAGTCTTCCCTTGCCCACCCTTAACTTTCAATATGAACGTAAAATAAATGAGCAAATGAGTGCTTTAGCCAAAACGGGTTTAACATTTTCAATTGGCTCTGCGGGATTTGGAAGTAGTGGTGAAATAGGTTCTCAGGTTCGTTCTCTCTCTTCATTGGAATATAGGTATTACTATAATATAAAAAGAAGGCAAAGACTGGGCAAAAGCATTCGTAATTTTTCTGCTTGGTATATTGGAGTTGAGCCCTATCTAGCTTCTAGTAGCATAGCTTCTATAAATCAAGAAAGAAGAATTAACAATGGCAGTGCTGGGGTTTTTCTAAACTTGGGCGTGCAAAAATCGAGTAAGAATTTGTACGGGGCATTTTATATAGGGTTGGCTCCCTTTACTACCACACTTTCAGCGTATACTAAAACTACTAGTTCATTCGAGATGGTGTGGTTGAATTTTTCTCTTGGAATAGTACTTTAATATTTTGCCTGCTCACCACCATGTTAGGTAGTTAGCAGGCTTTTTCTATTAGTGCAAGCCGCATTTAAAAAGCTCATTCTTACAAAGCTTGTAATATATCGGCTAGAATATCATCCCTATGTTCAAGACCCACACTAATGCGGATAAGCCCAGGGGTAATATTAACCGCTTTGCGTTCTTCTTCCGATAGCTTAGCATGGGTAGTACTGGCAGGGTGAGAAGCAATGCTGCGGGTATCACCAAGGTTGGCTGTAAGAGAAAGCAGGTTAAGTTTATTTAGGAAATTTCTTCCCGCTTCCAATCCTCCCTTTAACTCAAAACAAATAATACCACCTCCATTCTGCATTTGTTTAATAGCTATGGAATATTGTGGATGCGATGGCAGAAAAGGATAACGCAGTGCAGCAATGGCAGTATGATTTTCTAATTGCTGGGCTAAGTACAAAGCATTAGACGCATGCCGCTCCATTCTTACATCTAAGGTTTCTATACTTTTACTCAGCACCCATGCATTAAAGGGAGAGAGGGCTGGCCCCGTGCTTCGGCAGAACAAATAAATTTCATGTATAAGGTCTTTCCTGCCCAATATCACACCTCCCAGTACACGGCCTTGACCATCCAGCCATTTGGTAGCGGAATGTACCACAATATCGGCACCATATTCAATAGGGCGTTGGTTTACAGGTGTAGCAAAACAATTATCAACATTAAAAATAATACCATGTTTTTTGGCCAGCCTGCCAATCATTTCCAAATCTAATATTTCTAATCCCGGATTGGTAGGGGTTTCTATATAAATCATTTTAGTATTCGGGGTAATGGCTGCTTCCCATTCTGCTTCGGTAGCACTGGCACTGAGATAGCCGTGTTCAATGCCGTATTTAGGAAGGTATTTAGCAATCACCGTATGGGTGCTGCCAAAAATAGAATTACAGGCCAGTAATCGATCACCTTGCTTTAGTAAAGCCATAAAAGAACCAAATACAGCACTCATACCCGATGCAGTGGCATAGCCAGCTTCAGCACCTTCTAGGGCAGCTAATTTATCTACCAGTTCTTGCACGCTTGGGTTGCTGAAACGGCTGTAAATATTATCATCACTCTCATCAGCAAAAGCGGCGCGCATCGTTTCGGCATCATCAAATACAAAGCTACTGGTAAGAAATAGGGGCGTAGAATGCTCCATTTGTGGGGTGCGACTGGTTTGTATGCGGATGGCTTTGGTTTGTTTTTTCATGCTTTAATATTTATTGTCCATTCAATGGTACAGCCCGCTGCTTTTAAAGTGGCAGCTACTGAACAGTATTTGTTGAGTGAGAGGGCAACGGCTTTTTCGGCTTTGTGAGCGTCTACTTCACCCGCAAAATGAAAATGAATATGAATGTATTTCCACAATGAAGGCTCTTTGCCTTGTTCGCGCTCCCCTTGAATGACCATACTAAAATCAGTCACTGCTTGTTTTTGTTTTTGTAGGATAGAAAGTATGTCTACCCCACCGCATCCTCCCAATCCCATCAGCAGGGTTTGCATGGGACGAATGCCCGAATCATGGCCTCCAATGGCAGAAGAAGCGTCTAGTCTAGCTTTATTTCCGTTGCCGTCCACCGCTTCAAATGCATAGGCATTGTCCACTCTTTTTAGCTCAATTTGATCCATGTAAAAAAATTTCAACAAATGTAAGCCTCACATACCTTTATTTTGCTGTTGAAATGCGGAATAATCGGTATGGAGCAATATAAATATGAAGCAGATTTTATGCTAGAGAGTGGCAAAATACTTGAAGGCATAGAAATAGCGTATAAAACTTACGGCACACTTAATTCAGAAAAGAGCAATACAATATGGATATGCCACGCGCTTACGGCCAATGCAGATCCTGTTGAATGGTGGAAGGGATTGGTAGGAGATGGGTGTTTATTCAATCCATCAGAACATTTTATTGTCTGCGCCAATATTATTGGCTCATGCTATGGATCCACTGGGCCATTGAGCATTAACAAAGCTAGTGGGACTGCGTATTTTGCTGATTTCCCATTGATAACCATTCGCGATATGGTGGCAGCGCATATACTATTGCGTAAGCATTTGAAAATTGATACCATCAAGTTATTGATGGGAGGAAGTATGGGTGGATACCAAGTATTGGAATGGGCAATGATGGAGCCTAATATTATTCAAAAATTATTTTTAATAGCTACATCCCCTTCAGAAAGTGCTTGGGGAGTCGCGGTGCATACCGCCCAGCGAATGGCTATTGAAGCCGATCAAACCTGGCATGGTGAGGGCTCTGCCCATGCTGGCGCAGCGGGCTTGAGAGCAGCAAGGGCTATTGGGATGCTTACCTATAGGAATTATGCTACATTTCAAGAAAAGCAGACCGACCCTGATCCAGAAAAAATTGATCATTTTAAAGCATCGTCTTACTTGCAGTATCAAGGTGAGAAGCTGGTAAAGCGTTTTAATGCTTATAGTTATTGGCTGTTAACGAAGTCGATGGACAGCCACCACCTCGGTCGCGGTCGCGGCGGTGAATTAATTGATGTGCTAAAGACCATCCATCAGCCCACTTATATTATTGGTATCAGCAGTGATATTCTTTGTCCCGTTGCCGAACAGCAATTTATAGCAGATCATTTACCCAATATAACCTTGGCAATCATTGACTCAACCTATGGACATGATGGCTTCATTATAGAAACGGAGCAAATCACCAATTTAATTAAAGCATGGGTTTAAGAAACGGTTGGTTTCATTCGAACCAAATTGATTGCAGCGTGTTATCTTTATAAAAATCAATTGCCATGGGAATTTGGAAACAAATAGGTGAATACCTGTATTTGAAGAAGCGCGATCCGAATGCGCCGCGTACCCAGTGGATGAAATATATGCATGGCATGAATAGGATTTCACTCATCATATTTTTGCTTGCCATTATTTTTATCTTGTGTAAGAAATTAATTCTACCCCTTATTAAATAAGGGTTCAATCTTTTTTTAAGTATTGAGTTATTTTAATAGCTGCTTGCTCAGAAGCGTTCCCACCCGATCGTAAGATGGTATTCAGTTCCGAATAATCTTTTTTCAACTGGGCTTGCTTTGTTTCGTTCTGCAACAAAGGTTCAAGTGCTTTAACTAAGTTGCTCGTATTTAGTTGATCCTGTATTAGTTCTTGTACAATCAACCGATTCATAATAAGGTTTACGAGCGAAATGAATTTTATTTTAATCAGCCGCTTTGCAATTTGAAAACTAATATTACTTGTTTTATAACATACAACTTCTGGCACATTAAATAGTGCTGTTTCTAGTGTAGCAGTGCCGCTGGTGACCAATGCAGCTTTTGCTTGCACTAGTAATTCATACGTGCTGTTCTTTACTACGGCTACATTATCGTGACCAGCTAAGAAAGGCTCGTAGAAGGAATCGAGTTGACCGGGAGCTTTTGCCACCACAAATTGGTAGTCGGGAAAATATTTGGCTACGCTTAACATGATGGGTAGTTTTTTAGCAATTTCTTGCTTGCGGCTACCGGGTAATAAGGCAACCATATTCTGGACTTCCCGTTTTGGTTGTTTGCATTTAAAATCTTCAATAACTTCAATAAGGGGGTGACCAATATATTCAACCTCCCAATTCCAATGATCTTTAAAATAAGCTTTTTCAAAAGGAAGAATGCAGAGCATCAGGTTGATATTCTGCTTCATTTTTTTTACGCGGTTGGCTTTCCAAGCCCATACCTGAGGGGCAATATAGTAAACTACTTTAATGCCAACCTGTTTAGCCCATTCTGCAATGCGGAGGTTGAAGCCGGGATAATCAACCAGTATCAGCACATCGGGTTGGTAGTTCAATATATCTCGCTTGCAGAATTTAAGGTTACCCAAAATAGTGGGGAGGTTGGCAATTACTTCTACAAAACCCATAAAGGCAAGATCGCGGTAGTGTTTCACAAGTGTGGCACCTGTTTGCTCCATTAAGTCGCCACCCCAACAGCGAAAATTAGCGGATGGGTCTAGGTTTTGTAATTGTTTAATCAAGTTACTCCCGTGGAGGTCGCCACTTGCTTCACCTGCAATAATATAGTAAGTCATTTTAAAATATAGTTCCAAACCGCAATTTACGGATGAAATTTTAAGAACTTGAATAGTGGCTTTGGTTAAAAGGAGGATGGTTGAAATAATTCAATCCTACTGGATGCTTACAATAATAAAAGGGACTAAAAATTATTTTTTCTTGAATAACTAAAAAAATAGTTGTTAAACTAAATTATTAGTTGTAGTTTTATTTAATCAATTATATGCACCATTCAATTATAATAAATTAGATGAAACCATTAACAAAAGCCGAAGAGCAGATCATGCATTCCATTTGGAAGTTGGAGACTGCCTTTTTAAAAGACATTATAGATGCGCAGCCAGAGCCCAAGCCGCATAGCAATACGATTGCGACGATTGTAAAAATTCTCGCAGATAAAGGTTTTGTGGGTATTGAACAGATGGGCAGGGTGCATAAGTATTATCCGCTGGTATCCAAAGAAACCTATTCTTCCAGTTCTATCCGTACACTGGTAGATGGTTATTTTGAAGGTTCGTTTGCCGATGCAGTGTCTTTTATGGTGAAACAAAAAGACATCAGCATTAAAGAACTGGAACTGCTCTTACAAGAAATTAAAAAAGCCAAAAAATAATCCTATGATAACCACAGCATATTATTTGTTGCAAGTATTGCTCTGTAGCGGCATCATGATGGGCTACTATTGGCTGGCATTACGCGATAAAAAATTTCACCAATATAATCGGTTTTATTTACTGGCCATCACCTTACTTGCTTGGGCAATTCCATTCATTAAAATTCAATGGAACCGATCTGCCGCAAGCGATGATACTATTGTGTACCATTTGCTCTCTGCGGTTGCAATGAACAATACAGAGATAGAAGCCAATATTCATAAACACTGGTATGATATCAGTTGGCAATTGATGGCTACCATTGGTTATTTAGCTGTTTCTGGTGTATTGCTGATAGGAATATTCCATGCATTGTTTAAAATATATCTACTCCTTAAAACCCATCCTGGTAAAACAGTGGGCGATATATTTCTTGTAGCTACACAAGCCAAAGGAACACCTTTCTCTTTTTTTAGATTTATTTTCTGGAATGAAGCCATTGATATCAAGAGTGAAGCTGGCAAACAAATACTGCAACATGAATTAATACATGTGCAACAAAAACATTCTATAGATAAATTATTCATGCAATTGGTATTGGTATTTGGATGGTTCAACCCTTTTTTCTGGGCCATTAGAAAAGAGCTCCACATGATTCATGAATTTATTGCCGATAAAAAATGTATTGATGATGGCAATGCCGCTGCGCTTGCCGAAATGTTGTTGACCGCAGCCTTTCCCCAACAAAAATTTTTACTCTCCAACCCTTTCTTTTTCTCACCTATTAAAAGAAGAATTACCATGATTAAAAACAACAGTAATCCCCGATTTAGCTACTTGCGCAGACTAATTGTGCTGCCCTTGTTGGCCTTGGTTGTAATGCTTTTTGCCTTTAGAAATGCAGCAGCAAACAACAAACCCCTATCAGTAGAAACCGTATTAGAAACGCTTTACAATCAGGTAGCCGATAAAAAAACGGCTGTAGGTCTATTACATGCAGATCTCAACCGAACTTATACTGTTGTGTTAAATGCTGCACACGGTGGAGTAGACAAAGGCGCTATTGCAGCCGATGGCAGCACGTATGAATCTGAACTTACTTTACAATTGGCTAGGCAGATAAGGGATTTAAATAAAAATAATCACATTCGCATAGAAATGACGAGGGACGCAGATATTGATCAATCTATTGCAGAAGTAGCAGAGATAGCCAATAGTAAAAAAGGGGATTTATTTATTTCGCTTCATTTTAATTCTGCAAGATCAGTAAAGGTGGCAGGTAAAATGAGGGAGAATCCAGCAGCAGGAATTGAAATATATATTGCCAATCCTAGTAAAACAAGTCATTACGATGCCAATCATTTTTTGGCAAATCAAATAGCCAATAAAGTAGATCAATTGAGTATTCCATTCAAAGGTATTCGAACCAGAAAGGAAGGCATTTATGTATTGCAACATCTAAATAGCCCAAGCATTTTAATAGAAGCTGGGTATATTTCTAATGCAAATGAATTGCAGAAAATTAAAGACCCTGTTTTTCAACAAGAACTGGCCGTTGGCATACTCAATGGTATTCAACAATATCTATTGATGAAAGAGCAAGGGAAAAACAAGGTTGACACTATTATACTAAGCGCAGATTCAATTTATAAAATTCCAAAAGATGTAAAAGTAAAAATTATTAGATCGAATGGCAACGATACGCTTGAAACGTATGAAGGCAGTAATAGAAATAAAAAGAATTCGTTGAACAATAATGCATTGATTGTATTAAATGGAGTAGTACTTGAGAAAGGAAAAAATACGTTAGAAAATATAAAATTGAATCCCAGTCATATCAAGAGTATGAATATTTTAAAAGATAGTTCTGCAACTGTTTTATACGGAGATCTAGGAAAGGATGGAGTGATAGAAATATTTACAAAGCAGTCGCCGCCGCCCCCACCTAGTAGTGAGCGTGTTAAACCAAAAGCAGTACAAAAATTAAACAAAGAAGCTGTATTGTTTTCAGCTACCGAACAACCATCATCATTTGTGGGAGGTGTAGAAGGGTGGACAAAATACTTAGAAACCAATTTAAATAGTAGCATTCCTGTTTATAAGGGAGGCCCGCCCGGGAAATATACCGTTCAATTGTCTTTTGTGGTAGATGCACAAGGCAATATTAGCAAAGTAAAAGCACTGAATAATCCAGGCTATGGTACTGCTGCTGAAGCGGTAAGGGTAATTGCCAAAGGACCCAAGTGGGTTCCTGCCAAACAAAATGGAAAGCATGTAGCTTCATTGGTTAAAAGAACAATTACTTATATAATTACAGAAGAATAGCCAATAAGCTTACAGATATTATAAAAGTATATCTTATCCAAACCATTTAAAACCCAATGTTACCAAGGCATACAGGCAAGTGGCTATAAAAATGCCCCTTGCCGTTTTGTCTTTTTGGCGGTTGATATACAAGGTGAATAAAATAGCGTTCGCTATTAAAGCAATGCTGATGATGCCACTGAGCAGTGATTTCTGCATCATCAATACCTGAAAAAATTCGTTTAGCGTAAATAGGCTGAACTTCCACAAATAATATCCAAATAACCCAAATATTGGCGCAATAAATCCTATGGCCAATCCCAACTTTATATTGTCTCTTTGTAGCATTATAATTTCCAATTTTTTTCGAGTTTCTTTTTCAATTCATAATGTGTGAGATCAAATTGAACAGGAACAACACTTATATAATTATTTTTCAAAGCCCATACATCACTCTCTTTGCGCTTATCGAAATTTACAAATTCACCCGTTAGCCAGTAATATTTTTTACCGTGTGGGTCTTTTCTTTCGTCGAATTTCTCCTCATATTTTGCATAAGCTTGGGAGCAAATTTTTATTCCTTTAATCAATGATTCATCCAGTTTGGGAATATTCACATTGAGGCATAAATGCTTATCCAGTTGCTTTGTTTTTAATACCTGCTCTACAATAATGCGAGCGTATTTTTTAGTCGCTGTAAAGTCCGCTTCCAAGCTATAATCAAGTAGACTAAAACCAATGCTCGGAATGCTTTCAATGGCTGCTTCCAAGGCAGCACTCATAGTGCCCGAATAAATAACGTTAATAGAATGGTTGGCACCGTGGTTAACACCGCTGATACAAATATCAGGTTTGCGATGCAATACTTTGTCCACCGCTAATTTAACACAGTCCACCGGAGTGCCACTGCAACTATAGGCTTCAACATCTTCAAAATTATGCACTTTCGTTAACCGAAGCGGAGCGCCAATGGTAATGGCGTGTCCCATACCGCTTTGGGGTTTATCTGGAGCAACCACTACAATTTTTCCGAGTCCTTTTACTGCTTCTACCAATGCATGAATACCGGGTGCAGTATAACCATCGTCGTTTGTAACCAGTATGATTAATTCTTTATCTTTTTTTTTCGTTTTTACTTTAGCCATGGGTGCAAGGTACAGGTACTAAATCATTTAATTAAAAAAGCCGTTGATTTTGTTCTTTCATAGCGTGTTAAAAATATCCAAGAATTTATCTGGTATCAACCTTGTTTATTTATACCCTATTGATCTTATTTAAAGCTGTTGTGCTTCCCAAATTTTATTTGATGAACCCATCGGCGGCTAAAAATTAAAATGAGGACAGAAAAAATATTTTGCAATAACTAAAAATATTAGTAATTTGCCGCTAAATGTATTAGTTATGTCAAACGCTGGAAAGAATTTACGGTACCTGCGCAAATTGCGAGGCTATACTCAGGAAGAGTTTGCGAGCAAATTAAAAATCAAACGATCCTTGATTGGTGCTTATGAAGAGGAGCGAGCTGAGCCTAAGCTCGAGGTAATGGAGCAGGTCTGCTCCATTTTTAAGCTTACGTTGGAAGATTTTTTGTTTAGAGATTTGAGTGAGGCGAAGGGAGGGGCTTATCTCGAAAGGCGCCGGCAAATGAAAATGGTATCAGCTTCTGCTGAAGTTAGTTTTGTGCCAGTAAAAGCAGCTGCTGGTTATATGACGGGCTATGCTGATCCTGAGTTTGTAGATGAGCTCAACACATTTACCCTACCTATGTTGGCCCCAGGGCAGTATCGTGCGTTTGAAATAATGGGTGATAGTATGTTGCCAACTCCCAGTGGTAGCGTAATTGTGGGTGAGAAAGTAGATGGATTAGATGATTTAAAAAACAGCAATACTTATGTGGTGCTCTCTCGTAATGAAGGGGTGGCTTATAAGCGGGTGATGAAAAACAATCGGCTTAAAAATAAAATCACCCTGATTAGTGACAATCCCCAGTATGAGCCCTATAATGTAAGTGCAGAAGACGTATTGGAAATTTGGAAGGCTGTTTATATTTTACAAAAAGCCAATGCTGGGCCTATATGGGATGTAAATCAATTGGCTGGTATGGTGAATAATTTGCAAGAGCAAGTGAGCAGTTTAAAGAAGAAAATGAACTAGGACAGCTTTTGCATTAAGAAATCAATCAATTTATTCATTGCTTTTTTGCGGTGACTAAATTGATTTTTTTCGTCCATTGTCATTTCTGCAAAACTTATTATTGCGCCGTCGGGAATAAATACAGGGTCGTAGCCAAAGCCTTTTGTACCTTTGGGTTCATGGCTTATTTTACCTGTACAAATTCCTTCGAATAGGTATTCTTGTTGCTCCCAAATGAGTGAGATCACCGTTCTGAATTGTGCAGCACGATGGTGTTCATGTTGTAGATTCAGTAACAGTAAATCAATATTCGATTGAAAGTCCCTGCCTTCTCCAGCATAGCGCGCACTCTTCACGCCCGGTGCTCCATTCAATGCGGCTACTTCTAATCCCGTATCTTCTGAAAAACAGTTTTTTTTTGTTAATTGATGAATTACGGTAGATTTTTCTGTTGCATTTGCTTCTAGCGTATCAAATGGTTCTGGTATATCAATATTGATTCCAGCGTCTGCAAGAGAAAGTACAATCAGGTTTTCTCCAACTACCGATTTAATTTCTTTTACTTTGTTGGTATTATTTGTGGCAAATATTAGTGTGGTTGGCAAATGATAATTTTTAGAGGTTAAATATTTTTTTCAGACTCACCCATAATTTTGTCTTCTCTAGCTTTGCTGCTTCGGTATTCTCATTGAAAATACCAAGTGGTGGGGCTATTAAGAATTGGCAGCCATTGTATGCTTGTACTTGATAATTGGGTATGGTAAATGGCAGTTGTATGGTAGTTGCAGTAACATCAAAAAGTAAGCATACCAATGGATTTAACTCAGCTTTAATTTCTGTAAATAAGGGGGTGTATTGTATCATATTAACGACTGCAATATCTCCCATATTTAATTTGCAAGCACCTAATATTTTGGTAAGAAAATCGAGGTTTTCTTCATTCAAAAAAACGGCGTCGGCCTCCTTTACTAAAATCACAATCCTTTTTCCATTGCTGCCCAAATACCATTTGGAGGGTCGCTCTTTTGCTACCACATGGGTAACTGCTGCAACTGCTGCTGAAATAATATTTTTTTCAATCGATTTTGTGTTTTCTGCTTCAACTAAATTCGGTTTTTGCTCAGTCAATATACGCTTCTGGGGCTTTTTATCATTCGGCTCTACCATCACAATACTATTGGGGTAAAGGTCTGCCAAAATGAAATCAGGAAATATTTCTTGCATAAATCAGCCCTTTTTTAAACATTAACGATTGTTAGTTTTTATTTTTTTGTTTCTTTGCACCAAATATATAGCTATGAATGCAGTTCTGAACATAAATATTACCCCAATTGTAAAATCGAAATTATCAGATCTCAGCTTAGAAAATATTCCATTTGGTAAGTATTTTACAGATCATATGCTGGTGGCCGATTACAGCAATGGGGTTTGGAAAAATGTAGAAATAAAGCCGTACGCCCCATTAATGCTAGAACCTTCATTGGCTGCTCTGCATTATGGACAGTCCATTTTTGAAGGCATTAAAGCGTACAAACTCCACAATGGCGAAGTGGCCATTTTTCGCCCCGATGAAAATTTTAAGCGTTTTAATCTTTCTGCTACCAGAATGCAGATGCCAACCGTGCCAGAGGAAATATTTATTGAAGGCATGCGTAAGTTAATACAGATAGATCGTGAATGGATTCCTTCCTTGCCGGATCATTCTATGTATATCCGTCCCTTTATGTTTGCAACGGATGCAGTATTGGGCGTGAAGCCATCAGATTCTTATAAGTTTATTATTTTGTTGAGTCCCACTGGTCCCTATTTTAGTACGCCAATGCGTATTTATGTAGAAGAAAAATATACGCGAGCAGTTACTGGTGGAGTAGGGTTCTCTAAAAATGCAGGTAATTATGGGTCTAGCATGTATCCTACCAGCCTCGCAAAAGAAATAGGCTACGATCAGGTTTTGTGGACGGACGCTTTTGAACACAAATACTTACAAGAAGTAGGAATGATGAATGTGTTTTTTATTATTGGCAATCAAGCCATTACTCCATCACTTGAAGAAGGAACCATTCTGTCTGGTATTACTAGAATGAGTGCGCTGGTAATATTAGCGGAAATGGGATTGGAAGTGGTAGAGAAAAAAATATCTATTGATGAATTGGTGGCTGCCCATAAAGCGGGAACACTGAGAGAAGTATTTGGAGCTGGAACAGCCGCAACTATTTCTTTAATTAAAGAATTAAAATACCAAGATGAGATCATGTATTTTGATACGGCTAGTTGGACCATTGCGCCTGAATTAAAGCAAAGACTAAATGATATCCGCCAAGGTAAAGTAGCCGATAAATATGGTTGGATGTTTAAAGTAGATTAATCTTATAAATAAAAACACCCCGCTCCTGATAAAGTAGCGGGGTGTTTTTTTATTGTTTAATAAATTGAAGTGATTGTTGTAACTGGTTACTCACTACCGTAACCGTATACATGCCATTGGGAAGATCGGCAATGGGAATGCGAACCGAACCCGATTGCTGAACACCCATAGAAAGATTTTTTACAATACTTCCCGAAATATTATAAACCTGAATTAGGGTATTACCAGCACTGGAAGCTTTAAAGCTTACGGTAAGTAAATCGCGACTTGGGTTGGGGAATATTTTTACCACTAGCGTGCTGAAAATGTTTGCCAGATTGCCTTTGGGAGTATTGGCACTTATTTCGAAGCGACTGGGAGCCGTACTTAAACTATCGGCTGTAATATTGAAATTCATTACACTATCTACTTTTAAAGGCAGGTATTGATTCGTGAAACGGTCGTGTAAAACCAATTCATTATTGCTTGCAAAAAATGCTTTCTTAACCTTAAAGAAAAAAGAACCGTTGCTTGCTTTTTCTATTCTCAGTGGAATAACTGAAATGGGCAATACAGGCCTTGCGTCGATGGAAAGTTTTTGCTGGTCAGTGCCTAGACTGTAAAGACTAATGCCGGGATTCATCAATTTTGGCGCATCCAGAGAATCGCTGGCATTTCTGCTGCCAGCAATATCGGCAAGCACCCATTGATCCCAAAATTTACCATTGCCATACAATCCAATCTCCAAATGAAAATGGTTGGTGTTTTCATAAGATGGAATACTTTCATTATTCCATTTATCGGTTTTACTTTCCTCTGGAATAAATAATTCATTTTGATTGGGATATTTTGAAAATGCAATAAAGCCATCAAAAGGATTTAGAATATAATCGGCATCAGCAGAAATGGCAGTATAGCCTCCGTTTAATCCCTGTTGCGGATTCCAAACCCAAAAATAATTGCCTACGCCTACTCCTTTAGAAAAAGAGCGAATAGAAACGGGACTCAGAAATGGATTTGCAATGGCGTTGAAGCCCTTACTGGTTTGCGAAAGTTTAATTTCTTGTAAACCGGTATTAATAGATCCACTTAAGTAATGGCTGCTATCTGTTATAGCATGATTGCTGTTATAATTTTCGGTAATATTCCATCGTATGGCTTGGTGTTTTTTCCAACTATTATTTAATGAAATATTGTCCCAATCCATTCTTAGCCAGTTCTGTTCAATATTGGAACTATCTGTTTCTGGAGAGTTAACTAGACTGAAATTAATTGGCTTGGCAATCCAACTACTGAATGATACAGGGTCTTTAAAAGGAGATCCCAACAAATAATTTCCTATTTTTCGTTGATTTAATTTGTGTTCAATATACACTTTTCCAGAAATAGTACTGCCCGTTGGTAATTGTTGAATAACGGCATTGTGCAGTAGGTACAACTGATTATTTGTTTGTAAAACTGTTTTTAAAATGCCCAAAGATTGGGTAATAAAGATTGGTGATTCCAGTGAAACATTGCTTGCGTTATTAATGAGCAACGAATGAATACGCTGATTTTTAAAAACCCTGCCATCTAATACTTGCGGTTGATTTCCTATTAATGAAATGCTTCCTTGCAGTGCATTGATGGAGCCAGTATCTGCCAATATATTTTCTGAAATAATAAGCGCTCCTGTAACGGTTAATTTTGCGGAAGAATCTAGTATTAACTTCTTAAGATTCACATTTTGTTGAATCAAAGGCATGTTTACAGCAGAGGTTGGAATAATAATATTGCTACTATCGGAAGGCAATTGTTTACTGCTCCAGTTCAAAATTTGCTGCCAATTACTATCTATTCCACCCGTCCATAAAGCAGTTTTAAAGTAAATGCCATCACGGTTTTGTTGAATGGGACTATTAAAAACAACACTTTTATTTTGAAGGGAATCAGTGAGAATTAACGACACAAGAATATCGGATGAGGCATTGATATCATTGCCTGTTAAAGGTAGAATGAGTTGACAAAAATAAATAGAGTCATTTCGTTTATTAAAAGATTGTAGGGGCAAACCAGCAATACTGCCCGCGAACATTTTGCAGGCAATAGATTCAGCACGAATGTGAATGGTTACGGGTATGGTATCGCCTTGCTTCATTGGCTGATTAGGGATTGATACGGATTGTATAAAGGGACCTTCTTTGTCAATTATTTGTGAATCAATAGCATAGAAAGGGAGTCCCGATAAGCCGGGTATTAAATTTTGATCGTTCTCAATACCCAATCTTAATAAGCCGCTTCCCGAGCCAGTAAAAACAGTAGCAGTATAAATATTGCCACTGCCTTCTATTTTAGTAATAGCAGCATTAGAAATGCCGCTGCTGCGTAACTTAAAATTCGCTGGGGAGAGACCCGAAACATTTCCACCAAACTGAACCGCATATTGAATGGTATCTGCATTGGTAGGATTATTGGCCAGAGAATATAATTCAGTTATTTGCGAAGGTGGTATAGCATTGCTAGAAGCAGAAAAGCTAAAATCATCTATCCCAACACCATCATCACTGCCTGCTTCATCCGTATCATCCCATCTCAATAATAACTGTTCTCCTTTTTTCCAAATGATATTACTAATTGAAAACTGAACCACTTGTTGGTTGGTTGGTAGATTGCCGTTTAAACTTGAAGCGCCAGTACTGGTTTGTATAGAAGAAAAATTAAGAGAAGTGGCAGCAATCATGGGGGAGTAATTGATGTTGGTAATGCTACCAGTGGCATATTTTCCCGTCCACATATTACTGTTGCCAGAGCCGCCTTTGCGCCACTGTTCTGCGGTAAAAGAACCGCTAAAATGGTTCAAATCAATCCCTGTATTATTGGTAAAAATAATGCCAAAAGAATAGGAGCTGGTGGCCGTAGCTATGCTGCCCAAAGCTCTCTCTTGAATGCCAGTGCTACCAAAGCTATACGCAGCTCCTGTAGTTGCAGTTCCTGAGCCGGCTATCAAGCTTGCATTCGTGCTACTACCAGCTGAAAGCCAAATTTGCCAGCCATCTAAATTGACAAAAGATAGGGGCGACGCAGAAAGCGTAAATGGTCCTTTTCCAGTAATACTTATTGTACCTGATGTATTCAAGGCATCAAAAGATTGCCGATATACAGATTGCGGTTGTTGATACAATATGGAACTTGATTGGGCAAACGAAGAGCCGTTAAGCATTCTGGCGAATAGCAGAACTGCAATAAAAAAAATTCTCATGAGAAGGGTGGGGGCTTTGCGGGGCTACATTGTAAAGTAAGGAACTGTATAATAAAGAAACAAATATGCAACCCAAATTGGGTTAAAAAACAGGGATCTAGCAGGTATAAATACTTTTTTTTATAAAACATTTTGGATTGTCACTCCCAGCCATTACCTTTGCCGTCCGAAATTTTAAATGGTTTATAATGCCTACAATACAGCAATTAGTTAGAAAAGGCCGCGAAATAATCAGAGCTAAAAGTAAGTCAAGAGCTTTGGATGCATGTCCTCAGCGTCGTGGTGTATGTACACGTGTATATACAACTACACCTAAAAAGCCAAACTCAGCCCTGCGCAAAGTAGCGAAAGTGCGTTTGACAAATAAAATTGAGGTAATTGCCTATATCCCAGGAGAGGGGCATAACCTGCAAGAACACTCAATTGTATTGATTCGTGGTGGTCGTGTGAAGGATTTGCCTGGTGTTCGTTATCATATTGTACGCGGTAGTCTAGATACTGCTGGTGTGAAAGATCGCAAGCAGAGCCGTTCTAAATACGGGACTAAAAAAGAAAAAGCAAAAAAATAATTAATTCCTAACTACTAAGGCTGAGTAAAGTTTTAATACTTGAAGCCATCAGCCTATCTTAAAAATTAAACAATGCGCAAAGCACAAGCCAAAAAACTACCCTTAGCACCAGACGGAAGATTCAATGATAAGTTGGTAACTCGCTTCATTAATAATTTAATGTGGGATGGTAAAAAAAGTACGGCAATCAATATATTTTATGATGCAGTAGATAAAGTAAGCAAAACCACTGGCGAAGACGGTTATGAGCTTTGGAAGAAGGCAGTTGCTAATGTAACACCTGCGGTAGAGGTAAGAAGTCGCCGTATTGGTGGAGCTACTTTCCAGATTCCTGCGGAAGTTCGTGCTGATCGTAAAATTTCATTGAGCATGAAATGGTTAATCCGTTACAGTCGCGAAAGAAATGGACGCACCATGGCCGATAAACTAGCCAATGAAATTATGTCAGCCGCAAAAGGTGAAGGAGCTGCTTTCAAGAAGAAAGAAGATACCCACCGTATGGCAGAAGCCAATAAGGCTTTCTCTCACTTTAAAATTTAAGTAGAAAGTTATTTATACAAGCCTCGAATTTATTCGGGGCTTTTTTATGGAATAGTTTTCCCCAATCGAATTAATTCTTTCCCAACCCTTTGTGCTATCGGTAGAATGTTTACCTTTGCCGCTCTAAAAATTAGAATTTTTTATGGCTGATTTGAAATTTCAACGAAACTTTGGTATTGCCGCCCACATTGATGCCGGTAAAACCACCACCACTGAGCGTATCCTGCGTTATACCGGTATGATTCATAAGATTGGTGAAGTGCACGATGGTGCTGCAACCACTGACTGGATGGAACAAGAAAAAGAAAGGGGTATTACCATTACTTCTGCAGCTGTAAGCTGCCAGTGGAAATTCCCCACCAACAAAGGAACCGCTGATGCGAATACAAAGTCTTATTATTTCAATATTATTGATACTCCCGGTCACGTAGACTTTACAGTGGAAGTTGAGCGTTCTATGCGTGTATTAGATGGCTTGATTGCCTTATTTTCTGCAGTTGATGGCGTAGAGCCTCAATCTGAAACGGTGTGGCGTCAAGCAAATCGGTACAAAGTACCCAGAATTGGGTTTGTGAATAAAATGGATCGGGCAGGAGCCGATTTCTTGATGGTGGTAAACCAAGTGAAAGAGATGTTGGGTGCAAAAGCGGTTCCATTGCAATTGCCAATTGGTGCTGAAGATAATTTTACGGGAGTAGTAGATTTAATTAAGATGAAAGGAATCATCTGGCATATGGAAACCGAAGGAATGACTTTTGATGAAATTCCTGTTCCGGAAGATATGGTTGATGAAGCCAATGAGTGGAGACAAAACCTGGTTGAAGCTGTTGCAGAATATGATGAAAAATTGTTGGAGAAATTTTTTGATGATCCCAACAGCATTACCGAAGATGAAATGCATGAAGCCATTCGTAAAGCAGCGATTGACTTGAGTATTGTTCCCATGATGTGTGGGTCGTCATTTAAAAACAAAGGAGTACAAACTGCATTAGATGCGGTTTGTCGCTACCTGCCTTCTCCTATTGATATTGAAGATACCGTGGGTACGGATCCAGATACTGGTGAAACCATTACTCGTAAACCAGATGCAAAAGAACCATTTGCAGCATTGGCGTTTAAAATTATGACCGATCCTTTTGTAGGTCGTCTCGCTTTCTTCCGGTGCTATTCTGGTCGCTTAGATGCTGGCTCTTATGTATTGAATGTAAGGAGTGGTAAGAAAGAGCGCATCAGTAGAATTATGAAGATGTTTGCCAATAAGCAAAACCCCATTGATTTTATTGAGGCAGGAGATATTGCTGCTGCGGTTGGATTTAAAGAAATTAAAACTGGGGATACCTTATGTGATGAAAACCATCCCATAACTTTAGAAAATATGTTTATCCCCGAGCCTGTAATTGCCATTGCAGTGGAGCCAAAAACACAGGCCGACGTTGATAAAATGGGTATGGCAATTGCTAAATTGGTAGAAGAAGATCCTACTTTACGCGTGAATACAGATGAAGATACGGGTCAAACCATTCTTCGCGGAATGGGTGAATTGCACTTAGAAATCATCATTGATCGTATGCGTAGAGAGTTTAAGGTAGAAGTGAACCAAGGAGCGCCTCAGGTTGCTTATAAAGAGTCCTTTGCCAAGACTATTGAACACAGAGAAATACTGAAAAAGCAGTCTGGTGGACGTGGTAAATTCGCAGATATTCAATTCTCTTTTGGTCCCGCCGATGAAGAGTGGATGAAAGAAAATGAAGGAAAGCATTTTCAGTTTGTGAATGATTTATTTGGGGGGTCTATTCCCAAAGAATTTGTTCCTGCTATACAGAAAGGGTTTGAAACTTCAATGACAACAGGTGTTTTGGCTGGATATCCTGTAAATAATATGAAAGTGCGTGTATATGATGGAAGCTATCATGATGTGGATTCTGATGCGATGAGTTTTGAGCTTTGTGCCAAGGGTGGATTCCGCGAAGCGGGACGAAAAGCAAAGCCAACTTTGTTAGAGCCTATTATGAAGGTGGAAGTATTAACACCAGACCAGTATATGGGAGACGTAACAGGCGATTTAAACCGCAGACGTGGTATGTTGGAAGGGATGGACAGTCGCGCCAACCTTCAGGTAATTAAGGCAAAAGTTCCGTTGAGTGAAATGTTTGGTTATGTAACCCAACTGCGTTCATTGAGTTCAGG
>JAAFJB010000046.1 GCA_013297995.1 Chitinophagales bacterium
TTGGTTCTCACCTAAAGCGTTTTTCGATAACTCATTTTTTTTGTCATTTTATGGTATATTTGATGAACAACAAAGATCACGCATTCATGAATACTACAACCTTCACGGAACGTGTGAGCTTGAACAGGGGGTTTGCCAAAATACGGGCTGACGGAAGTTATCTTCGGCTTTTTGTAATTCTATTGTGCTTCATATCCAGCTTGACGTAATTCTATTTAGCTTTTTGTTGTTATCTTCATCTTCAGTTTTTCAGTCATCATCGGTTCCGGGCGGACGGAATACTAATTCCCGTAGTTCGGCAAGCCCTTTCCGTTATCGGCTATTTTAAGAAACACCCTACTTCGACAGACAATCCGACAAATAACAACTTTAAAATTTGTAACTTTGCGACTTAACATACAGAAACAGAATTGATGGCAAAAAAATCGGCAAATTTAAATTTAAGAAAAGCAAGTACTGCCAAAAAGGACGAGTTTTATACTCAACTTTCTGACATTGAAAAAGAGTTGAAACATTATAAAAAACACTTTAAAGACAAAGTAGTTCTATGCAACTGTGATGACCCAAGAGTTAGTAATTTCTTTCATTTCTTCTCATATAACTTTGAAAAGTTTGGACTAAAAAAACTAATTGCTACTTGCTACAAAAGCCAAGATATGGATTTGTTTAGCAAAAATGAATCTGAAAGAGCCATTTATTTAGAATATGATGGCGACAAAAATGGTGACAATGTGCCTAACCCAGAAGAAATTGGAATTAAACACTTAAAAGGTGATGGAGATTTTAGAAGTGCAGAATGTATTGAACTTCTAAAACAAGCGGATATAGTTGTCACAAATCCACCTTTTTCATTATTCAGAGAATATGTTGCTCAACTTGTTGAGTACGACAAAAAATTTGTAATCGTTGGACACCAAAACGCTATAACCTATAAAGAAATTTTTAAACTAATCAAAGACAATAAACTTTGGCTTGGCTTCGGTTTTACAGGTGGTGCAGGACATTTTATAAACACTCAATATGAAAACTACGCTACTGCTTCTGACAAAAAAGAAGGAATGATAAGAGTATCGGGTGTTCATTGGTTTACAAACCTTGACATTAACAAAAGACACGAAGATTTAATTCTTTATAAAAATTACACACCCGAAGAATATCCAAAATATGACCATTTTGATGGAATTAATGTTGATAAAACAAAAGATATTCCAATGGATTATAAAGGAAATATGGGAGTTCCAATAACATTTTTAGACAAGTACAACCCAGAGCAATTTGAAATTATTGACGGATTAAATAGATATAGCATACTTGAAGGTCCGACAGCAGAAACACAAGGTAAATATTTATCACAAGTAAATGGAAATCCTATTTATGTGAGAATAGTAATTAAGAATAAAAGATTATGAACATAGAACTTAAAGAAATAACGATACAAGAATTATCTAACGGCTTTGAAGACAATGCTGAAAATGGCGTTGTTGGTTTTGACGGCAAGTTGGATATTAGACCACCATACCAAAGAGAATTTATTTACAAAGACAAACAACGAGATGCAGTAATCAACACAATAACAAAACATTTTCCTTTAAATGTTATGTATTGGGCAGTTCGTGAAGACGGAACTTTTGAAGTTATTGACGGACAACAAAGGACAATTTCAATTTGTCAATATGTGAACGGAGATTTTGCCTATCAAAACAGATATTTTCACAACTTAAAAGCAGACGAAAAAGAACAAATCCTAAACTACAAATTGATGGTTTATGTTTGTAGTGGAACAGAAAGCGAAAAATTAGAATGGTTTAAAACCATAAACATAGCAGGAGAAAAACTAACCGAACAAGAACTGCGAAACGCAGTTTATACAGGTAGTTGGGTTTCTGATGCAAAAAGATATTTCAGTAAAACAGGTTGTGTTGCTTTTAATATTGGTGGCGACTATTTGAATGGTTCAGCCATTAGACAAGAATACTTTGAAACAGCCATTGAGTGGATTTCGGAAGGACAAATTGAAAGTTATATGGCAACACACCAACACGACCCAAATGCAACTGCATTGTGGTTGTACTTTCAATCTGTAATTACTTGGGTTAATGCGACTTTCACAACTAAACGAAAAAAGTTTATGAAAGGAATTGCTTGGGGTTTACTTTATAACAAGTACAAAGACAATATTTTTGACACCAAAGCCATTGAAGAAGAAACTGCCAAACTTATTGCAGACGATGACGTTGAAAAAAAGAGTGGAATTTATGCCTACATTTTGACAAGGGACGAAAGACATTTAGGCATTCGTACTTTTTCTGACAGCGTTAAACAGAAAGTTTACGAAAAGCAAGGACGAAAATGTGTCATTTGCAAAAAGGAATTTGACATATCAGAAATGGAAGGCGACCACATAACACCTTGGAAAGACAACGGAAAAACAACCGAAGAAAACTGCCAAATGTTATGCAAAGACGATAACAGACGAAAAAGTGGAAAATAGAATGACCGAAAAAAAACAGCCGATAACATTAAGCGGAGTAGAATAAATGCCCGCTAAGAATGCCCCATTATCAAGGAAGATGGTGGGGCATTTTTGCTACTCCATGTTAAGCTCACACTGGGATGTAGTTCAGATTGTAGTAGGTGTATTTGTAGCTTTCGGGTTGATATTAATCAGTGGGTGGCTCCTATTTTAAAATCTTTTTTTGTAATGAACTTTTGTTAAGCAAATAATTCCCCTTACCCACTTTGTACTTCATGCGGTTGCATTTTTTGTTCCATAAATTCATTCTACTCATAGGCTATTGTATTTTAATTACGTTTGGTGATCCCCTATCGGGATTGTACATAATGGGTTTCATTGGTTTGCCTCTTGTTCCTTTGCACAATACTCCCTTGTAATAAGTAGCTACTGTTTCCATCTTTCCTGTTTTGCAAACAGGGCATAAACTAATATCTACTCCATGCTTTTCCAGCATACGCAGTTTTACTGGCACCTGAACTTTGGGAGGCGGCAGCGGTAACTGCATCATGGCAAAAAGTTCCCTTAACCGTTCAGTACGCTTGTAATTCTTTAAATAACCATAGTGCCTGATCTTTACAAAACCCTTGGGTAGTATATGCTGCTCATAGCGGCGGATAAATTCTGGTATTTTTAATACCATCACCTGCTCTTCTTTTTTTGTTCCCCTAGCATGATAGTCTTTGTATTTAAATCGGATGGTTTGCTGAGTTTCATCAATGGCTTCTATGCGGTGGGCTGTAATAGCTACTTTGTGCGTGTACCTTCCTAAATAGTTCAGCACCTGTAATGGCCCACCAAAGGGCTTCTTGGCATATACATTCCAAGGCTTATAACCTGCTTGTTGTATGCATTGTTCTACTACTGCGGCATCTACTATCTGTAAACTACCGTTGGCCATGAGTAATCGCAACTGTTGTAAAAAATAAGCTTTGTATATTTTTTGCATCGCTTTTTGGGGGAACAAATAAGTATTGTTTTTTCTCTTCTCTTTCACCCACTGGTTACCTGCCATACCTCCACCACTGATGATACAATGGATATGTGGATGAAAATTTAATTGCTGTCCCCAGGTATGCAGTATGCTAATGATACCTGGTGTAGCTCCCAGCCAATGAGTATAATGTACGCGGAACAGAAGTAAACGAGCCTTGCTTTTGTATGGGGACTTCCATTTTCTCCATCGGCTAATTAGATCCGCCAAACCTAAAACATTTATGGTACGTTTTATATTATAAACCACCATAATCAAACTGTATTCGCCATTCACTTTTTTCAATCCACGTAGGTTGGTATGGCTATAGCCCCATTGCCTTTTTATAGTTCCAAATATATGTTCATTTATTTCTTGCCTCTTTCGATATAAAGAATAATTTTCTTGATACCTTTTATTGTTGGCTTCTACAAGCTAATCTGCTCTCTTGATATTCCTGTGATGTGTTGCATATTATTAAAACATTTTTTTGCGCCTTTTGTTAGATTTTGTTGCTTAAATTCGTATAATTTTTAATGGTAGTATTTTCACAGACTGACGTTGGGCGCAATTTTTTAGAACAGCACCACCAAATTGAAATTAGACAACTTTTTGACTACTTTTATACAGACAAAAATTAGAAAATGAACAGGCCAAAATATTTGTATAAAACTGAAGCAGAGTTTACAATCTATGAGTTTGTTAGTGAAGGACGAAATGGAAGAGTTCCTAAAATGGTTGAATATACAGAAACTGCAACAGCAGGAGTTTTTAACTTGGCATTTGGAGATTATAACGAAGTAACAAAAACCATAAACGATTTATCTGTAACGAACAACGGAGACAGTTTGAAAGTTTTGGCAACAGTTGCCTCTACTGTTTATGCCTTTTTAGACAAACACCCAAACGCTTATATCGTAGCAACAGGAAGCACAAACATAAGAACACGACTTTACAGAATGGGTATAACGAACAATTTGGCTGAAATAACAGAGGACTTTTTAATTTATGGCTTAACCGAAAATGGAACTTGGGACGAATTTGAAGTTGGAGAAGATTATGAAGCGTTTTTAATAACGAAAAAATCGTAAATTTGTAATAATATGACAGTAGAACAATTAAACAATTCAAAAATTCCAATTATTGTTTTTGACAAAAAATTGGAACAATTTAGAGGGAAAACAATGTTTCCTGAAAAGTTGGCAAGAGCGAATGAAATTTTAGCAAAAGTAGGACTACCTCAAAAGAAGAAATAAAACTACGCCCAATAACTAAGACTTCGTTAGGTGCGAAGCACCTACAATGAAGTCTAATGTTGAACGGAACCGGTAAGTTATTGGGTGTCTGTTTCCCCCTACCCACTATTTTATACAGCACCAGCAAGTTGTTTTTTCAGTAAATATTTTTCTGGTGGCCCTCTTATGCCGAACGATTCAATGGTGATGAGCGTACCCGTTTTACAATATGGGCATTTATGACGGTAATCCCCACTCCACCATTTCCTTTTAGACCAAAAAATGATTAACTTTGTAAAATGAAAGTTTACGCAGATACATAAACAATTGGAGGTTGCCTTGACATCGAATTTAAAGAATGGTCATTGGCACTATTTGTTGAATATCAGCAAGGTTCAAAAACTATTATGCTTTCAGACTTGACAATTCAAGAGTTGGAGTTTGCAAGAGAAGAAATTCGTAATAAAACTGCCGAACTTCCAAAAGAACAAATTATTTCATTGGGTGTTAACGATGAAGCAATTAAACTTGCTGAAACATATAATATCAACGAAGGAGCATTGACAAACAAAAGTTATAATGATGCACTTCACATTGCATTAGCTACAATAAATAACGCTGACGTTTTAGCCAGTTAGAATTTTAAACACATTGTAACCGTTTTTAGAATCAGAGGTTATAACTCGATAAATATAAAAAGTGGTTACTCACAATTAGATATACGTTCACCCAAAGACATTATTAAAAATGAAAAATAACAATCAAGAAAAGGAAAAAGAATTTGACACGGTTAAATTCTTTAGAGCGTAAGCACCCCACCAATACCCTTATCGCAAAATAATATTCCGGGATGCTGACCCCTCTAATTATTTTGGGGTTGCTTCCAGTTTTGAGGTAGTAGTTCTTGTATTTTGTTAATAGGATAACCAGCGATGCGGGTTAAAATATCTTGCATCCATTCAACTGGATTTATTTGATAGTTTTTGCAAGTTGCTAATAAAAAAAACGTAAGACCAAAGAAGTTTATAAACTCACCGATCGAAAATCTACAAAACGTTAGCTGCCAATTTTATGCGACACTTTATAGTTCTAATATCAACAATACTTATTCTTGGCAGAGGTTTACATGCTCAGACACCGTCTAAAAAAGCAAAGGAGTATTTGGACAAAGTAATTACCTTAATTGAAACGAATTATTACTTTATAGATAGTGTAGATTTTGTGTCTGTGAAAAACAAAGCATATACCTTAATTAGTAATGCAAAAAAAAGAGCGGACACTTATAATGCGATTGACACAATCCTTAAAAGCCTTTTTGAAAGACATAATTTTTTTGTGCGACCTCAAATAATGAAAAAATTGGATGAGACTGAAGCATTAATTTATCCCACAGGTAAAATAATTGACAATCAAATAGGTCATATTAAAATTCCACAAATGCTCGGCCATTTTAAATACATCCAATCTTGTTCAGACTCATTAAGAAATATTTATGACCGGTTACAGAACCCAAGCATTAAAGGTTGGATTATTGATTTAAGGGGGAATGGAGGCGGTGCAATGGGGCCAATGATTACAGGTTTATATCCTTTTTTTGGAGACACAACAATATTTAGCTTGAAATTCAGAAATGGTTCTACTTCTATTTATAAATTCCTAAATGGTTATTTTACAGAGACAAGAAACAATGTTGACTACAGTTTAATGACTTTTAAAAAAGAACTTGTTTCGATTAATAAAAATAAAATAGCTGTTCTTATTGACAATAATGTTGGGAGTTCAGGTGAAATCACTGCAATTGCATTAAAAGGTTTGATAAATGCAAAGTTTTTCGGTGCCCCTACAGCTGGAGTTCCAACCTCTGTACTGAGTTATTTTTTACCCGACAAAGCATTTATTGGTATTGTTTCAGGGGTTTATTTTGACAGAAATGGAAAAGGGTATAAAACTTCAATTAATCCAGATGTATTTGTGAAGCAGAATAGAGGAAGCGTTAACGATGAAACAATTCAAAAAGCTACAGAATGGTTATTAGAGAAATAAAATATGCAGCTAATAACTAAGACTTCGTTAGGTGCGAAGCGCCAGTCCACGAGCACTCGGAGTTGAACGAAACCGGCAAGTTATTGGGGTGACTTTTTTGCCCCTACACACTGTTTTATAAAGCAGCAGCAAGTTGTTTTTTCAGTAAATATTTTTTTGGTGGCACACTTGTGCCGAACTATTCAACGATGATGAAACAATGGGGCTATTTTTGCTAATAATTAGGTACTGCCGTATATTTACGTGTTGGTGGCAACCCTATAACGGCCAAGAGGAATACAAATAAAAATAGCCAATGGATAATTTTGAAGAATATTTAACAAGGCGAACCAAACAAAGCAGAAAAAGCAAAAGTTTGGAAAACGGCTATCGGGTTGCAACAAATAGACGGTTTAACCCCTAAAAATGAAAAGATGACTATGAAGAAAAATACACTTGCCACTATATTTTTTACTCGCCTCTCAACCCAACTGCTATCACAGAATCTACATTTCAACATAACTAGGATTGACTCAACCATTGAAACATTTTTCTCCAAGATTCAAAGTGAAATAAAATTCAAAGACCTAGGACAATTTTACGACACGCTCTTTAACTCAAATGACCAAATCATTCAAATAACTAAATACGAAAACTTTACTCCCAAAAATTCGCCCAATGATATTTGGACTATAATTGACAAATACGAATACAAAGGCGATCTTGTTGAAAAAATTGAGCACTGGAAAACAGATAACAAAAGTAAAATATGCAAATGTTCATCTTGGCAATTTAAAAGAAAGGGTATTGCTGTATCCGTTTACTGGCATCCGAAATGCAGTAAAATTTCACTTAACTGTGATATATTTGGGAATCAATTTAAAAAGGAATAAAAATTTATACACACAACATCTGACTACAATATTTTAAAAATTACAGCAACTACTTTTCAGCCGATTCATGTATAGCTAATGACGCAGATTGTACCAGCCAGTTTAGAAAATATTAAATCCATTCAAGCCATTGCTTATGCCACTTGGCCCGCTACCTATGCTGCTATTATTTCTACCGCCCAAATTAATTATATGCTCCAGCTCATGTACAGCGAAAACGCTCTGCAAAAACAAATGGCTGATGGTCACCAATTTTATCTGGCTGAATTAAATAATGCCCCAATTGGTTTTGCATCTGTATCAATTGATAAGAAAGATGAACCTATTTTTAAATTACAGAAACTCTACGTTTTACCAAGTTCGCAAAATACAGGTACTGGAAAAACTCTGCTGGTGCAAGCCATTCAATACGCCAGAGAAAATAACGGTACTCAGTTAATTCTTCAGGTGAACAAATACAATAAAGCTATAAATTTTTATGAACGCAATGGATTTAGCATTCTTTGTGAACATATTGTTGAACTAGATCACGGTTTTATAATGGACGATTTTATCATGGGCATCCAACTCTAATTGCTAGGTGCCACAATACGTTGCATAATACCCATCCCCACCTTCTGGTGGCTGCTGAAATTCATTCCACTCATTAATAACGGTATAGGGTTGAGCTATTTTTTTCAACAAACGATTAAAATATTCATAACTGTTTCTAAAACATGCCGCATCCAACGCTTGCTCTACCAAATGATTTCGAGGTATATAACTTGGATTCTGCTGTTGCATCATGCGGGTTGCCGCTTCCGCTGTGATCCCATTTTTTGCCAGCAAGTTTTTCCTTTTATTCAACCAGTCTATAAATACTTCTTGCGCATATATTGGCTGGGTTAGCTTACCCTCCCATTGAATTACCAAAAAAGTATTGGTATAATCTGCCTTTTGCTCTTGCATCCATTCCAATAACGCTTTTATCAACTTTACTACTTCTTCATTTGATACCGAAAACCCTATTTTGTTCGCCATCATTGTTGCATATTGTTGCTGATACATAGCCGGAAACTCATTCAATACTTCCTCGGCTTTTTTTATGGCAATCGCCTCGTCTAAATGTATCAATGGCAGTAAAGCACTTGCGAGACAACTCAAATTCCATAACGCAACTTGGGGCTGGTTGCCATAAGCATACCTTCCATTGGTATCTATTGAACTGAACACCGTTTTTACATCATAACTATTCATAAATGCACAGGGACCATAATCGAATGTCTCACCCGCTACCGACATATTATCGGTATTCATCACCCCATGAATAAATCCTACTCGCATCCAATTCACTATCAATGCTACTTGCTTAATCACTACTGCTCTCAACATTTCCAACGCCGCATCTGCACTACCCTCCAACTGCGGATAATGGCGACGAATGGTATAGTTTGTAAACGATTCTAACTCTTCTACCGATAAAAAATTTCTTGCATATTCAAATGTCCCCACTCGAATATGACTACTAGCTATTCTTGTTAATACCGCTCCATCATGTATATCTTCTCTATATACTTTCTCTCCTGTTGTTGCCACCGCAAGGCTGCGTGAACTCGCAATACCCATACCATGCATGGCTTCGCTTATAAGGTATTCGCGCAGCATAGATCGCAGTGTTGCCCTCCCATCGCCTCGGCGCGAATATGGCGTTGGCCCTGATCCTTTTAGTTGAACGTCTACCCTATTGCCATTGGGCGTTAAAATTTCTCCCAACAAAATGGCGCGTCCATCTCCCAATATATTAAAATGCCCAAACTGGTGACCTGCATAGGCTTGCGCTATGGGTGCTGCCCCTTCGGGAATTAAATTTCCTGAAAAAACGCCCTCGTTACATTCAGTATCCGTTGCTTCAAATACCAAGCCCAGCTCCGCCGCCAACTGCTCATTGAATAATACCACTGCGGGTGCAACCACTTTTGTTGGTTCCACCCTAGCATACATTTTTTTAGGTACCTCTATATAACTATTATTGAATTTCCACCCCTTCATTTTTTACTATTTTATTTTAGTGTACCAATACATGCGTTTGCTTAATTACGCCCATCACAAATACTGATTGAACGTGACCGATATTTTCGGCTTGACTCAGTTTGTTTACATGAAAATCATAATAAGCATCCATGCTCTCCGCTACTACTTTCAACATAAAATCAAATTCACCCGAAATATTATAACACTCAATTACTTCATTCAGTTCATGCATTCTTTTAATGAACTTGCCACCCGCCGTTTTATCGTGCTGCTTTAACGATACATAACAAATTACCATCAACCCCTTTTTTACTTTGGTATGATCTAACAATGTTGCGTACTGTTTTATCACCCCACTCTCTTCCATTCTTTTTATGCGCTCATGCACTGGCGTTGTACTCAAATGAACCTGCTCTGAAATTTCTTTTACCGTGATGCGGGCATTCAGTTGCAGCAATTTTAAAATGGCTAAATCTTTCTGATCTAAAAGTACGGCAGTAGTAGAATCGGCTTTTTGAATGGGCTTAGGCATGCTAAACAAGGTTTAATATCCATAAATAAGTCCTAAAATAGCATTTTATTCTTAATTTTTTAATAATTATGCTATTTTATTCTTTAAATATAGTTTTGCACCATATAAAAAAACTATTATGTCTACACTAGCATCTTCTATTGATTTCAACCTTGCTTACAAGGTTGCAGATATCAGTCTGGCCGATTGGGGTCGCAAAGAAATTCGTTTGGCAGAAGCCGAAATGCCTGGTCTTATGGCATTGCGTACTGAATATGGCGCATCTCAGCCTTTAAAAGGCGCTCGCGTTGCGGGTTGTTTGCACATGACCATTCAAACCGCTGTTCTTATTGAAACTTTAATTGCATTGGGTGCAGAAGTTAAATGGAGTTCTTGTAATATTTTTTCTACGCAAGATCAAGCTGCTGCTGCTATTGCTGCTGCTGGCATTGGTGTTTTTGCTTGGAAAGGTCAAACCCAAGAAGAAGCGGATTGGTGTATTGAGCAGACTTTATTTTTTGGCGGTGCTGATCGTCCCCTCAACATGATTTTAGATGATGGTGGTGATTTAACCAATATTGTTTTTGATAAATACCCTGAGCTCATCTCGAATATCAAAGGCCTTTCTGAAGAAACTACTACTGGTGTTCACCGTTTGTATGAGCGCATGGCTAAAGGCACTTTGCCCATTCCTGCTATTAACGTGAACGACTCTGTTACCAAATCTAAATTCGATAACAAATATGGTTGTCAAGAATCATTGGTAGATGCCATTCGCAGAGCTACCGATGTAATGATGGCTGGTAAAATAGCTGTTGTTGGTGGTTATGGTGATGTAGGTAAAGGTTCTGCCCTTTCGTTAAAAGGCGCTGGTTGCCGAGTTATTGTTACTGAAATTGATCCCATCTGTGCATTGCAAGCTGCTATGGAAGGTTTTGAAGTGAAGCCAATGGCCGAAGCGGTGAAAGAAGCCGATATCATTGTTACCGCCTCTGGTTGTAGAGATTTGATTACTGAAAAACATTTTCGTTCAATGAAAGACAAAGCCATCGTTTGTAATATCGGTCACTTTGATATTGAAATTGATATGGCTTGGCTGAATACCAATTACGGCAATACAAAGGATACTATTAAGCCTCAGGTTGACTTGTACAATATAGATGGTAAAGACGTAATTGTTCTTGCAGAAGGCCGCTTGGTTAACTTGGGCTGCGCTACTGGTCACCCTTCTTTTGTAATGAGCAACTCTTTCTGTAACCAAACTTTGGCTCAGATTGAATTGTGGATGAATTATAGCAACTACGAAAATAAAGTATATGTACTTCCTAAGCATTTAGATGAGAAAGTTGCCTTCTTACACCTTGCCAAAGTAGGCGCTGTTTTAGATGTGCTCACCACTGAACAGGCTGAATACTTAGGCATTAGCAAGACTGGCCCTTTCAAAGCTGAAATGTACCGATATTGAGTTATTGAGTTATTTAAAAAAGAGGCTGTCGCAAAAAATGACGGCCTCTTTTTTTTAACCTTTCTTTCCAACAAGAACTATTTCTTTTCCTTATTTTTACTCCTTTCATTACCAACGCTCTCTTTAATGGATCAAGTTTTTGAAAAACAAAAAAACACAAAAGCTTCCCTAATCACCGCTGTGATTACAACCATTCTATTTTTAATTTTTTTTTACACCCACTATAACCAACCCATCCCACCAACCATTATTTTAGGCGAAGGCATTGAAGTAAATCTAGGTAATGATGAAACGGGCATGGGTGATATTGCCCCTGAAATTCCCGGTACTGCTGGTTCAACAAAATCAATACAAACTTCACCCAAATATGCTGAGTCTATTAGTCCTGAGCCACTCAATCCTTCAGATGATGATATAGCTGTGAATAATAAAGCAAACCCCAAGAAATCGCCTAATAACAATCCCGAAAAAAACACCCTCCCATCTCCCAAACCAAAAGCCTTATTTACAGGTAGTACAACCAACAACAACAACAAGGGCGGCAACGATGCAGATAGTTACAATGGCATTCGCAACCAAGGTATTGCTGGCGGCAAAGGCGATCAGGGCAATCCCAACGGAAATGCCAACAGCGATAGTTATACTGGCAATGCTGCTAGTGGCAATGGTGGGGCTGGTGTTGCTATTAGGAATGGATTAGATGGCAGGAGAATAACGAGGCTGCCTTCCTTTGAAGACGACTTTAATGAAAATGCAAAAGTAGCCGTTGACATTACCGTTGATGGCAAAGGAATGGTATTGAATGCAGCTATAAATCCCAAAGGCACTACCACCACAAATGCCAATATAAAAAATATTGCCCTCCAAAAAGCTAGGTCATTAAAACTCAATGCCAGCGAAAGCAATGAGCAAACTGGCACACTTATCTTTAATTTTAAACTTCGAAACTAGGGTAAGATTCTTTTATTATTTGCATCTTTGTAGTATATGAATTACCAAGAAACTGTAGACTATCTTTTTGAAAAACTACCCATGTTTAGTAGAATGGGTGCTGCTGCTTATAAAAAAGACTTGACCAATACCATTGCCCTCTGTGAAGCGTTGGGAAATCCGCAAAATAAATTCAAAACCATTCATATTGCTGGCACCAACGGCAAAGGATCTACCAGCCATATGCTGGCAGCTATCTTACAAACGGCTGGCTATAAAACAGGACTCTATACTTCGCCCCACCTCTACGATTTTAGAGAACGTATTAAAATAAATGGAGTCCTCTGCAGTGAATCTTTTGTGGTTTCTTTCACTGAAAAAATTAAACCACTGATTGCAAAATTGTCGCCCTCTTTTTTTGAAATTACCGTTGCCATGGCTTTCGATTATTTTGCACAGCAAGCAGTAGATATTGCTATTATTGAAGTCGGCTTGGGTGGTAGGCTCGACAGTACCAATATCATTCGTCCCGAACTAAGTATTATTACCAATATTGGATGGGATCATATGAATTTACTCGGCAATACACTTGAAGCCATTGCTGGTGAAAAAGCGGGTATTATTAAAGCGCATATTCCTGTTATTATTGGCGAATCACTGCCAGAAACGAGACCTGTATTTGAAGCAAAAGCCATTCACAGCTCCATTAGCTTTGCTGCTGAAAATAGGTATATCCACGACTGGGTTATGGAAGATCAACTCATGAATATTACTGTGGTAGATAAGGCTAAGAATGAGTACATTGCCTATCAGCTAGATCTTCCCGCATTGTACCAAACAAAAAACCTGCTCACTGTTTTAGACGCCTGTGCTTTTCTAGAGAAAATGGGGTGGAAAATTAACCAGCACAAAATAAAAACTGCATTAAAACAAGTAAAAAAATTGACTGGCTTCTATGGCCGATGGGAAATGATTCGTCAATTCCCAACCCTTGTACTTGATGTGGCTCACAATATAGATGGCATAAAAGAAATCAACCGACAGCTAGACCTAAGCACCTATCATCGGCTTCATATAGTAATTGGCATGGTGAAAGACAAAGACATCCAAGCAGTATTACAATTATTACCCCAACATGCTACCTATTATTTTACCAAAGCACAGATACCAAGGGCCTTAGATGAAATAAGTCTCCAAGCGCAAGCGTTTGAATTTGAATTAAAAGGGGATTGTTTTTTAACAGTAAACCAAGCCATTCAAACTGCCATAGCAGCTTCATCACCGGATGATTTAATACTGGTTTGTGGTAGTGTTTTTTTGGTGGGTGAGGTATCTAAAAATCTATTCAGCTCTTAACCATCCTAGTCTAATGGCCGCGGCATACATAGCTCCAGCTTGTATGCCATGCGTAAATGAATGATCTAATAATTTTTGCATAAAAACTGCTTTTGGCATTAATACCAATTCAAGATCTTCAAAGGCATCAAAGGCTGTTTTAGCGGTACATTTTACCCCTTTGGCCAAATAAAACCAAGCGCAATTGCGCTCTAGTGGCGGGTTGGGATGAACCGAATAAAGCAGCTCAATATCATCACTGGTATAGCCTGTTTCTTCTTGCATTTCACGTTTGGCTGCTGTTAAGGGATCTTCCCCAGGATCAATCATTCCACCGGGTAATTCAACAGATATAATGCCCGCAGCGTGTCGGTACTGCTTTACCATTACCACTTCATCCTGATCTGTAATCATTACCATATTACAAAAATTGGGAACCGCAATAGTTATATAGGGTGCAATAACCCGCCCATCAGGCAGCTCACATTCATCTTCTATTACTTGCATCCACTTCTTACTATAGGTAATATTTGAATGCAATACTCGCCACGCTTTTTCAGATTCAATCATACTAAAAAATTACCAATTTATCCATCCGCATTAGTGCATAAAGAATAGTGCTTACTTGCATGGACTGTATGAATTCTTGGGCTTTAAATTTTTCAATAAAATCTTCCCATTCCAATACCACCACTTCCACGGCTTCTTCGGCATCTAATACTGCCAGTGGATCTTCTACACCTCCTGTAGCCAAAAACATATGCATCAGGTTGGTATTGGTAGTTGGGTTGGGTGATGTTTTTCCTAAGTATTCAATATGTTCAAAACGATAACCCGTTTCTTCAAATAGTTCCCGTGCCATTGTATCGGTTAGCGATTTGTCAGACGCATCTACACAGCCTCCGGGTAATTCAAGGGTTACCATATCTAAGCCCGGACGATACATTTTTTCTACAATCACTTTGCCTTCTTTGGTTATAGCTAGTGCAGTTGCGTAGTCGGGAAACCCATACACATAAAAAGGTTCCACCACAGTTCCATCGTTTTTTTGGTAACTATTTTTGCGCACATCTGCCCAACGATCTTTTACCAATTGTTCAGTACTGCGCAATTTCCATTTACTAATTGTACTCATATCCAATTATTTTTTTTACGTAATGTAATAATATGTGCCGTATGATGTTTCCCATGCCAAGCATACATTCCCAATAAATACCAAAGGCTCATTTCTTTTTTACTTTCAGGATGATATACAGTTCTTTGCCACTGCTCATTACTAATATTTTGTATGGCCGTGTGCAATCTTCTATGCACTGCATGCAATAGTGTTAGTGAAATATTTATGGGCAACTGTTTTACATCGTCAAGCTTTGTCCACTCATTTTCTAAATAAGGTTTTATAGTAGGACTATTTTCTGTGAGTGCCAACTTGAATCTACAATAAGCATTCATATGACTGTCTGCTATATGATGCACCAGCTCATGTACCGTCCACCCTCCTTCTCTATAAGGGGTATGAAGCTGGGCTTCATCTAAATTTAGAATTGCTTGCTCTAGCTCTTCGGGCAAAAAAAAGAGATCGAGTAACCAGGCTTGTTTCTGTACTGCTGAAAATGGCACTGGAATATATTCTCCTATGGGATAGCTAGGATTTACCATAACTACTATTTTAATTCGTTTTTAAATGGCTGCGAACTTTTCAATTGCTGTAAATAACCCATCATCTCCACTTGGTATTGTTGTGCTATGATAGCTGCTTCTGAGGCAAAGTCTTCTCCACCTCCAGCAAAAATAATGGCGCGACTAGCATTCACCAGTAATCCAATTTCTGTATTGGCACCATACCGAGTTACTTCTTCTAAGCTGCCCCCCTGAAATCCAACCCCTGGCACTAACAAAAAATGCTCGGGTATAATTTTTCTTATATTTTCTAAATCAGCCGCTCGTGTGGCTCCCACTACAAACATTAATTGATCAGGTGTTCCCCAGGTTGCCGTTTTTTCCAGTACTTGTTCATATAATCTGCGCCCGCTATTTTCTTCTGTGGGATTGTTACGTAATAACAACTGCTGAAAATCACTACTACCTATATTAGATGTAAGCCCCAACACAATGGTGAATTTATTTTTATATTCCAAGAAGGGACGAATACTGTCTTCCCCCATATAAGGTGCTACAGTGATTGCATCAAATGGTATCACTTCAAAAAAAGTCTTGGCATATTGTGCTGAAGTATTGCCAATATCTCCTCGCTTTGCATCGGCAATGGTGAAATGCGTTTTTGGTATACAAGCCAGCGTTTCTTGCATGGCTTCCCAGCCTTTTAGCCCCTGCGACTCATAAAATGCAGTATTAATTTTATAGCTTACACAATAAGGTTTGGTGGCGTCTATGATAGCTTTATTAAAATCAACAACGGCATTTGGCGAAGATTGAAGATGTTTGGGCAACTTGGTGATATCGGTATCTAAGCCCACACAGAGGTAAGATTGTTTTAGTTGAATTTGTTCAATGAGTTCTAAGCGCGTCATGCTGTAAAGTTAAGCAGGGAGATTTTAAGTTTATTTCTTCTTTGCCAGTATTATTAACCGAGGTGATTTTTTTAAGTGGTAGTGTCCCAACTGGTAATCGCCAAATACTTCTGTTATCTGCATCTGTTGGTAAGAAAGCATATCATTAAAATCAGCCAAAGAAAATTTGGCTACTCGCTCTGTGTACAAATGCCTCAACGCAGTTTGCCCCTGCTCTACTACCTGTATTTGTTTGTAAAAATGATGCGCATCCTGCCACTTGGTAATATGAAAACAAACCCCTTCTATTTGCTTGGTAATGGTTGGTTCCAGCATTGCCGAAGCATATTGCACGTTTAAATAATCTATTACCAACAATCCACCCGACTGCAAACTATCTGCCATGGTTCTTATGGCATTATCGTGCTCACGAATCGTTTTAAAATAACCGAAACTGGTGAAGAAATTAAATGCATACTGATAATAGTTAACGCGAAAAGTACGGCGCATATCATGCTGGTAAAAATGCAACTGATCCGTTTCATTTAGCTTGGCTTCTGTAATTGAAGCGGCCGACAAATCAATCCCTGTTACATCAAAACCCATATCAGCCAATGCAATACTATGCCTTCCTTTACCACAAGCTATATCTAACATTAAACTGCCTTTGGGAGGATTTATATATTGAATAAGCTGCTGTATAAATTGATTGGCCTCTGTTTCATCCCTATTTTGGTATAATAAATGATAATAGGGTGAATTGAACCAATCCTTATACCATGCTTTATCTACCATAATTTCCTTTTCAACTGTAAAAGTACGATGCTGAGGCAAACAAAAAATTTGAATTATATTCGCCGCCATTTTAAGCGTGTAATATGGCATTAATTAAGAGCATTTCGGGTATTAGAGGTACTATTGGTGGAAAACCGGGGGAGACTTTGAGCCCCCTTGATCTGGTTCGCTTCACGGCTGCTTATGGTAGTTGGCTAAAACAGCAGTCGCCCAATAATATTACCGTTGTAGTAGGTAGAGATGGTAGAATCAGTGGTGAAATGGTTCAAGGCTTGGTGGTTCATACCCTGAATGCAATGGGTATTCACGTAATTGATCTAGGATTAAGTACCACCCCTACTGTTGAAATGGCCGTTTGCTTTGAAAAAGCCGCAGGCGGTATTATTTTAACGGCTAGTCATAATCCTAAAGAATGGAATGCACTTAAATTATTGAATCACCATGGTGAATTTATTAGTGCGGATGACGGTGCTGCGCTTTTAGCCATTGCCGCTAAGGATGATTTTATTTTTGCACCTGTTGACAAACTAGGCACTTGCACCCCTGGCAACCAGCTACTGGAAAAACATATTGAAGCTTGCGTAAACTATCCCTTGGTAGATGTGGCTGCCATTAAAAAAGCCAAATTTAAAATTGTTATTGATGCCATCAATAGCACGGGTGCTATTGCGGTTCCTGCACTTTTAAATGCACTGGGTGTGAAAGATTTTACAGTACTCAATGGCACCGTAACTGGAAATTTTGCGCACAACCCTGAACCCTTACCCGAAAATTTGCGTGAGCTCTGTAATGAAGTGAACAAACAAAAAGCCAACCTCGGCATTGCCGTTGATCCAGATGTAGATAGGCTTTGCTTTGTTTGTGAAGATGGCAGCCTCTTTGGTGAAGAATATACACTGGTAGCTGTGGCAGACTATATACTTTCTCATACAAAAGGGAATACAGTAAGCAATATGAGCAGTACCCGTGCTTTAAAAGATATTACCCTTAAACATGGTGGCGAATACTTTGCCAGCGCTGTGGGTGAAGTAAATGTAGTGACCAAAATGAAGGCCGTTAACGCAGTTATTGGGGGTGAAGGCAATGGGGGTATTATTGTGCCTGACCTGCACTATGGCAGAGATGCTTTAATAGGTATTGCACTTTTCTTAACCCATCTTGCCCTGCAGAAAAAAACAGCCAAACAACTGAGAAATTCCTATCCCGATTATTTCATCAGCAAAAACAAAATTGAACTGACCAAAGGAGTAGATCTGAATAAAATTTTTGACCATATTAAAAAGAAATACCAGAAAAATCCCATCAATACCGATGATGGTTTAAAAATAGAATTCGATAAAGATTGGGTTCACTTAAGAAGTAGCAATACAGAACCTATTATTCGCATTTATGCAGAAAGTAATAGCGAGACCGTTGCTGCCAATATTGCAAAACGTTTGATGGGCGATATTCAAGAAGCTGCACAATAAAATAATGCATGCTTATTTTTTGAATGATTAAATAAATTTAAAAATGGAAAGAATATACCTCGACAATGCCGCTACCACATCCCTTGATCCGGCTGTTTTAGAGGCTATGATGCCTTATCTCACCACCCATTTTGGAAACCCCTCTTCTATTTACAGCTATGGAAGAGAATGTAGAATGGCTATTGAGAACGCACGTAAGTCAGTAGCCAAAATTCTAAACGCCCATCCAGCCGAAATATGCTTCACCAGTGGTGGCACCGAAAGCAGCAATACTGCCATCACGGCTGCCGTTCGCAACCTTGGCTGCAAGCATATCATTAGTGCTGTTATTGAGCACCACGCTACCACCCATACCGTTGAATACCTCTACCACAATGGCGAAGCCGCTTTGAGCTATGTGAAATTATTACCAGATGGACATATTGATTTAGAAGACCTTGAAAAATTACTTGCCGAAAGCGAAGAAAAATGTTTGGTCACCCTGATGCATGCCAACAATGAAATTGGGAATATGCTTGACCTATATGCAGTTGGAAATCTTTGCAAAAAATTCAATGCTATTTTTCACAGTGATACGGTTCAGACCGTTGGTCACTTCCCTTTTGATCTTAGGAATATGCCCGTTCATTTTATTACAGGTGCTGGTCACAAATTTCATGGCCCTAAAGGGGTTGGTATTTTGTACATTAATGAAAATGTAAAAATAAAACCATTGGTACACGGAGGCAGTCAAGAAAGAAATATGCGCGCCGGCACCGAAAATTTATACGGTATTGTTGGTTTCGCCAAAGCCCTGCAACTGGCTACAGAAGGCTACGAAAAAGAAAGTGCATATATTGAGTCTTTGAAATTATATATGATGGAGCAACTCAAAAAAAATATTCATGCAGTTGCTTTCAACGGTGATCCTTTGGGACGCAGTCTCTATGCTGTGTTAAGCGCTAGCTTTCCCAAGACGGAAAAAAGTGAGATGATTTTATTTAATCTAGACATTAATAATATTTGCGCCAGCGGCGGTAGTGCTTGCACCAGTGGCGCAGACCAAGGTTCTCATGTTATAAACGCCATCAATAACAACCCCAACCAAGTTACCGTTCGGTTCTCTTTTAGCAAACACAATACCCAAGCAGAAATTGATCATGTGGTTGCAAAACTTACCGAATTAATTTAATGGGAATGATGCAGCGTTTTTTTTAGCGCCTATGTCTTTCTGCAAATCCCTCTGTATGAAATATATATGCCTGCCAATTTTCTTGCTGCTTACTTATACTTTTTCCGCTCATTCACAAGATATCATTGTTAAAAAAAACAATACCCTTGTTAAATGCAGAATTAAAGAAGTAGGTACAGAAGAAATAAAATACTTACTGTGGGAAGACCTCTCTGGCCCTATTTACGGCATCACCCGTGATCAAGTAAAAAGTATCAAGTTTGAAAATGGCAAAAAAGACCAGACTTCCAGTGCCAATGATCCACTTAAAGATCCCGAAAATTATATAGGCCAGAAAACCAAGGCTTTAAAGTTCGACTTTATTGGCCCCCTCATTGGCTACACCCAAATTAGCTATGAAAAAAGCACCAGCGTAGGCAAAAGCTATGAACTATCGTTAGGGATTATTGGGTTGGGTAAAAACTCAATTATCCAATACAGTTACAACGCATCTGGATTTCAAGAAACCAAAAAAAGTCCCTTTGGTGTATTCGTGAGTGGTGGTTACAAGTTTAATAAACTGCCTGACTTTCTCTTTGGCAGAACCAGATTCACCCATATTTTACAAGGAGCTTATGCCAAACCCGTGGTTTACTTAGGTACTTATAATGAGAATAAATTATTATGGAAAGGTGGATCAGACTATGTAATTGATAGACCCAATACCGTTTTTGCAGCTTTACAAGTAGAGCTGGGCAAGCAATGGGTTTTTGGAAATGATATGCTGATTGATTGGTACTGGGGTTTTGGTTATGGGTTCGATAATAAGAAGAATAACTCTCAGTATTTGGTTGATGGAGACGTAAGCGCATTCAATTATGCCAATTCAAGAATTGGAAAAAGTCCCGGTCTCTCACTCTCTTTTGGAATAAGACTTGGACTATTATTGAAGGACAAACAAAAGAAGGATTAGCCAAAATCTTCATCTACAATTTCATCCTCATCAGGCTCCCCAAAAGAGCCTAAATTCATCATACTTCCCATTAAATCGTTGAAAGATATTTTGCCTTCTATTACTTTTTTGCTGATGAGTGAGTAAGCCGCCAAGCCATTCAACACAAATTCCATCATCAAGGCATTTTCTAATTCATTCAGTTTAGGATATAGCTTTTTCACCAGCCCAAATAAACCATCTACCTGATACAATGCTTCTACTTTGGCTGCGTCTGTCATATCAAACAATAGATCCACCTGATTACCCGCATCAAACCAGCGGGTAATTTGTTTGTAGGGACTTTCTAGCTTTGCCTCATCCACTGATTTCTTATTGCTTTGCTTTCTTTTTTTAGCCAGTTCAGGGTTGGGAAAATAAGAGAGAAATTGGGTACGGATCGACTTGTCGAGCAAGTTCACCGTAACCTGATAAGGCCCCTCTTGTTCGCCCTCATATACCAATTCTATTTTACCAGTAATGGCCGGAATAATACCTGCTAAATCACTGATCCATACCTGGGTTTTAAGTTCCCCATGTATCAATGCTCTGCGTTCTGCACTGCTTACTGCATTCTCCAAAGCAGCAATGGTGAGCCTTGCACTAACGCCACTTTTCTTGTCCACATATTCATTAGACCTTGCTTCAAATGCAACCTGTTCTATTAAGCGTTTCACCAAATCGCTAAGTATCACTCTATCTTTTTGTTCGTTCAATATATCTGCTTCCTGTTCGGTAATAGATAAGGAGGTTTCAATATCTTTTGGATAGTGAGTAAGTATCTGGCTCTGTATCCGATCTTTCAACGGTGTTACAATGCTTCCTCGGTTGGTATAATCTTCTGGGTTGGCGGTGAATACAAATAAAATGTCTAATGGCATTCGGAGTTTAAAACCCCGAATTTGTATATCACCTTCTTGTAAAATGTTGAATAAGGCAACTTGTATGCGGGCTTGCAAATCGGGCAACTCATTAATTACAAAAATGCCACGGTTGCTTCTCGGGATGATGCCATAATGAATTACTTTTTCATCGGAAAAGCTGAGCTTAAGATTGGCTGCTTTTATGGGATCAATGTCTCCAATTAAATCTGCAACGCTTACATCGGGCGTGGCTAATTTTTCGCCATAACGTTCTTTTCTATGCACCCATTCTATGGGCGTATCATCTCCTTTCTCAGCAATTAAATCACGGGCATATTTGCTAAAAGGTTTCAGCGGATCGTCGTTTACTTCAGAACCTGCCACAACAGGAATATATTCATCTAGAAGATCCACCATTTGTCGCGCCATTCTAGTCTTGGCTTGACCGCGTAATCCCAAGAATAAAATATTGTGACGGCTCAACAATGCCCTTTCAGTATCAGGAATTACGGTATCCTCATAACCCATAATACCCGTAAAAGGATTTTCTTTATTGCGGATGGTTTGAATAAGATTATTTCGCACTTCTTCTTTAACTGACTTAGGCTGGTAGCCACTTTTCTTTAATGCTGCTAGGGTATTTATTTGTT
>JAAFJB010000047.1 GCA_013297995.1 Chitinophagales bacterium
AATTAATGCCAAGCGGTGGCGATCAACATACCAGTCTTTTGCAAGTGATGGATCATACGGTGAGTGCCATGGGTGCCCGTTTACTGAAACGATGGATGGCATTTCCATTGAAAGACCTCACTAGAATTAACGAGAGATTAGCTGCTGTTGAATTCAGCATTCTGCATACCGATCTGCACCAGCAACTGGCTCAAGCCATTAAAATTTGTGGTGATATTGAAAGAATGGTGGGTAAAATCCCCCTTAAAAAAATTAACCCTAGAGAAGTTGTACAACTGGCAAGGGGACTGGAACAAACAGCCATTATAAAAGCATTACTTGCAGAAGCCTCTAACCCTTATTATAAAAAATTATCGGAAACATTAAATGGTTGTGAAACTATTGTTGAACAAATTAATGCACAGGTGGTTGATACTCCTCCCATGCTGATTAATAAAGGTGGAATTATTCGGGCAAATGTAAATGAAGAGCTAGATCAACTTAGGAAAATTGCAAGTGGTGGCAAAGAATATTTGGTAAGCATACAGCAACGAGAGGCGGAGCGTACGGGCATTCATTCCTTGAAAGTGAGTTTTAATAATGTGTTTGGCTATTATTTAGAAGTAACCAATTCGCATAAAAACAAAGTGCCAAACGATTGGATTCGCAAGCAAACACTTACCAATGCAGAGCGGTATATTACCCCTGAGCTTAAAGAATATGAAGAAAAAATTATTGGGGCTGAAGATAAAATACTGGGTATTGAAACCGCTATTTTTACTGATTTATTAAATACTCTAGAATCGTTTATAGCACCGATACAAATCAATGGTCAGGTTCTGGCTACCATTGATTGTTTGCTTTGCTTTGCAGAAATTGCCCAGCAATACCAATATAAAAAGCCCGTTTTGCATGAAGGCTTGGAATTGGTTATTAAAGAGGGGCGCCACCCGGTTATTGAACGCAACCTTCAAGCAGATGAGAGCTATATAGCCAACGATATAAAAAAGCCCGTTTTGCATGAAGGCTTGGAATTGGTTATTAAAGAGGGGCGCCACCCGGTTATTGAACGCAACCTTCAAGCAGATGAGAGCTATATAGCCAACGATATTCAACTTGATCCAGCAATGGAACAAGTGATTATTTTAACGGGTCCGAATATGAGTGGAAAGAGTGCTTTATTGAGACAGACCGCCATTATTACCCTCATGGCACATATGGGGAGTTTTGTACCAGCTGAACTGGCATCCATTCCATTGACCGATAAAATATTTACGCGTGTAGGTGCTTCTGATAATTTAAGCAGTGGAGAATCTACTTTTATGGTAGAGATGAATGAAACCGCAAGCATCATCAATAATATGAGTGCTCGTAGTTTGATTTTATTAGATGAAATTGGCCGTGGCACAGCTACGTATGATGGAATTTCTATTGCTTGGAGTATGGTTGAATTTATTCACAACAGCCCATTCAAACCAAAGACTTTATTTGCAACGCATTACCATGAATTAAACGAATTAGAAGAGCGACTAGAAAACGTAAAGAACTACCATATCACCCACAGAGAACTTAACAACAAAATTATTTTCTTACGCAAAATGGCGCTTGGCGGAAGCACGCATAGCTTTGGCATACAGGTGGCGCGCATGGCAGGCATGCCCGATTCATTGATTAACAGAGCCCATATTATTTTGGCGCAATTAGAACAGCAACACGTTAAGGAAGATGGCAAAGAATCCACCACAAAAGTATTGAAACAAATGAGCGCACCGCAAGTACAGCTATCCATTTTTGATGCGCATTCGCAAACATTTGAAGACATTCGGTACAAGCTAAATGCTATTGATATCAACCGACTTACACCCGTAGAAGCATTGCTAAAACTGAATGAAATAAAGGATCTATTAAAATAAGTTTATGCAATACCCTACTAATAAGTTAAGGCAGCATACGCTTTTAGGTACTCAAAATTGCTGGTAAGTTCCCCTTTCTTAAGTATGGTAGCTGCTTCAACAATAGGAGAACCTCCCGTACGAATATCATTGAGAATATATTTAATCAATTGTTCGCCAAAATATCGGCTGGCATCGCGTGGTAATTCATTGGGCAAATTACCAACTGCCATTATATCTACCGAACCAGTAAGGTAGGGAACTGTTTTTTTACCCGTTTTTTTATCCACCCCATAAACAGGATCTTCAATAGTTGCGTCGCCTAAATTGCAGGGAATACTTCCATTTTTATCGTCGGTTATATCGGCAATGGTGCTGATGTTAAAATCTGGGGACTGTATATCTTCCCAATTAAATAATCTTGGAATTTCAGGAGCCCAATACACCCCATTCATCACGATATCTGTTTGAGAACAATATTGTTTGAACAAGCAAATATATTCAGCAGGGGATGTATGAAAATGATCTCTATTATAACTGTTTGAATGTGAATGGCGGTATAAGTCAGCGCCTTTTAGATGCACATAAACTGGATAATCAAATTGTTTTTGGAGGTATTCTTCTGGTTCTACCTCTTGTACATCCATCAGGTTCATAACTTCTAAAATTCCGTGTGCAACCCTCCCACTACCAGTAACCGCTATTTTAATGGGAGGTAATTTTAGTCCAAAATAAGTATGCAATAATTCCCTATAATCTTTTGCATGAAATACCCGATTCAATTTAAACGCACCAGTTCGATTACCATAAGCCATTATTCCATTGTGCGCCCCAACAATACCCGCAAAAAAACCAAACCCAATAATCCGTTGCCCATCTTTGTGAGCCATACATTCATAATCAATTAGTGTAATTTTCTTTCGCACCATTTCCTGCATCAATGCCCGATTATACGGTTGTTGTTTTTTTGTATGAGAGAAAAACAAATAGCGTTTATCAAAAAGCAGTTGATCTATGGGAACTTCTTTTATCCCCAATATTAAATTACATCCGCTTAAATCATCGGTTATTTTCATACCAGCTTGCTCATATTCTTCATCAGCATAACACCTATGGGAAGATGGCTGTACATATATTAGAATATCACTGAAATTTTTAGTAAGCCATTTACATTGAGCAGGGGTAAGTGCTACCCTATTATCAGCAGGAATTTTTCCCTCATGAATGAGTCCTATAATAAGCATCAAAATTATTTAACGCAAGATATGAATTTAGAAAGGAGAATTTTACTTAGTAATCTGAAATAATCAATTCGCAGTGCCGAAATTAATTTGCGCCAATAGGTATAAATGAGCTTCTAAAATACCCAGACAACTTCCAAACCATCACAGTACAACATAGCTAGCAATTTAAAATAACTACTTTCAGAAATTGATTGCAAATAACGATCTTGCAATTCCTTAAAATATTGCTCAATTTTAAAAATACTGAATCTTATTTATGTTACTATCAAAGCACACAATTGACCAGCATAATACTGATTTAATAGCTATGCATCAGAAGCAGCTCGCCTATTGTAAATCTACCGTAGAAAACCCTGATAAAATAATCAATTTACTTTCTCAATTTCAAATTGGCATACCCAGCTGGGCATTGGGAGCTGGTGGCACTAGATTTGGAAGATTTTCTTTTGGGGGTGAGCCTAGAAATATTGAAGAAAAAATGGAAGATATTGCTTTGTTGCACCAATTAAACCAATCTAGCGGCACTATCTCATTGCATATCCCTTGGGATATTCCAAATGATTTTCCCAAGCTAATCTCTTTAGCAGCGGAGTATGGGTTAGCATTTGACGCCGTAAATTCAAACACCTTTCAAAATCAGCCCTCGCAAGCTTTAAGTTATAAATTTGGATCTTTACAACACGTAAACAAAGCGGTAAGGCAGCAAGCCATTCAACACAATATTGAAGTAATTAAAATAGGAGAATCCCTTGGCTCTAAAGCATTAACCGTATGGCTGGCCGATGGGTCTTGTTTTCCTGGTCAACTAAATTTTAGAAAAGCTTTTCAAAATACCTTAGAAAGTCTTACTGAGATTTACGCAGCATTGCCTGATGATTGGAAAATTTTTATTGAGTACAAAGCATTTGAGCCCAACTTTTATTCAATGACGGTTGGAGATTGGGGACAATCGCTTTTATATGCCAATAAACTAGGGCCAAAAGCATCTACATTGGTAGACCTTGGTCATCATTTACCCAATGCAAATATTGAACAGATTGTTTCTATCCTATTAAATGAAGGCAAGCTGGGAGGTTTTCATTTTAATGATAGCAAATATGGCGATGATGATTTAACAGTTGGTAGCATTAATCCTTATCAATTATTTTTAATCTTTAATGAGCTTATTGATGGGATGAATGAAAAAGGACTAGATCATGCTAAGGGATTGGCATGGATGATTGATGCAAGTCACAATATAAAAGATCCTTTAGAAGATTTACTTCAATCAGTAGAAGCCATTAAAATAGCTTACTCCCAAGCATTATTAGTAGATACAGTAGCACTGAAAGATGCACAAGAAAACAACGATACAGTTCGTGCACAAGAGATTTTACAGCACGCTTATAGAACCGATACCAGGCCCTTGGTTGCAGAATCGAGGATCCAATCTGGCGGCGCACTAGATCCTATTAAACTTTTTAGGCAAGTAGGTATTAGAGCAGCCCTGGTTGATGTGCGGGGATCCGATAGCACTGCAACCGGTTTATAAACTAACCCTTTTATAGCATTACCCAATATTATAGAATTGAGCAAGCAACCAGTAATAGCCATCATTGATGTAGGTAAAACAAATAAAAAAATTTTACTCTTCAATGAAGAATATCAAATTGTATTTGAAAACTCCGCAAGGTTTAATGAAATAGTTGACGAAGATGGGGATAGCTGTGAAAATATTCAGAGTTTAAAAACCAGTGTAATCAATTCAATTTCAACCGTTTTAAAAGACAAAAAATTCGAGCTTAAAGCCATGAATTTTTCTACTTATGGAGCCAGCTTGGTATACACAAATAAGCAGGGTGAACCCATTGCTCCATTGTACAATTATTTAAAGCCTTACCCAGCCATATTACAAGAGCAATTTAATGCCAATTATGGCAGCCCAACCAATTTTTCTCTTTCTACGGCCTCGCCTGCTTTGGGTAGCTTAAATGCAGGAATGCAGTTTTACAGAATCAAACATGAAAAGCCAACCCTGTTTGAACAAATACATTGCGCCCTACACTTACCTCAATATCTAAGCAGCATTTTTACAAAACAATTTTACTCGGATATTACCAGTATTGGATGCCATACCAATTTATGGAATTTTCAAAAAAACAATTACCATGAATGGGTAGATAAAGAAAGGCTCACAAATAAACTAGCCCCCATAGTTAGTACCGAACATACGGTACAAGTATGCATTCAAAAAAAGAATATTGTATGTGGTATTGGGCTGCACGATAGTTCAGCAGCCTTAATTCCCTACTTAGTGTGTTTTCAAGAACCCTTTATATTATTATCAACAGGAACTTGGTGCATCAGCCTCAACCCTTTTAACCAAAGTGAACTGAGTGCAAAAGATCTTGCCAATGATTGCCTCTGCTTTTTGTCGTACCAAGGCAGTCCCGTAAAAGCATCGAGACTTTTTGCGGGTCATGAACACGAACAACAAGTAAAAAGAATAGCCGCTCACTTTAACCAAAATATTTTTCATTATAGAAATATTGATTTTGATCCTAGTTTAATTAATGTATTGCTAGCAAAAAAGGAGTTGCATTCCCAAAATTTGCCCACCAAATTTGAAGACAGAAATCTGGCTGCATACGCATCTGATATAGAAGCGTATCACCAATTGATATTAGATATTATTGACCAACAATTTATAGCTACTTCACTTGTAATAGAACCCAGCAAAACAAAAAGAATTTTTGTAGATGGGGGTTTTAGTAAAAACAATGTGTTTATGAATTTATTGGCATTCCGATTTCCCAACCTTGAAATTTATGCCGCTTCAATGGCACAAGCTACTGCCCTAGGCGCTGCCATTGCCATACACAATCATTGGAATAAAAAATCACTCCCCAATCATATCATTGAATTGAGGTATTTTGCCATTAATCAAAAATTAAGGCCCTTATTATATCCACCCATATAATAGTAAGGTTGTTACAAAAAATTAAGCATAATTTAAGCAGAAACCAGGGTATTTATGCGTCAAAGCACAGCTCTAAAGAGGCTTCTATAAAAGTTTGGCAGATGTTTTGTATTAGCTAAAATAACAGCATCTGAAATTGAATACAATGCTGCTTATTTTAATTTAGTATAAAAATTACCTCTATGAGATTCATGTATTGTATGGCAATGGCCTTATTGGTTTCTTTGCAAATTCAGTCGCAAGTGTATTATTCTTTCTCGGCCTCACAAGCAAATTATACTAGTTTGAATGCTGCAGTTCCAGCTGTTTTAACCCCTGCATTTCCTTCTAGTAAAACGGTATTAGATGAATCGTTTGCCAACAATATTCCAATTGGATTCACTTTTAATTACAATGGAACCAATTATAATACCATTCATATAAACAGCAATGGGTACGCATCACTTGGGGCTGCTTTTTTAGCAAGTACCAATGTTAATCCTATGTATGAAATAAATGAATTGAGAAATGGCAATGGATTCAAAGGTGCTACACGCCCCTTAATTGCGCCATTTTGGGACAACCTTTTACTTAGCGCACAAACTGATATTAGTTATGCTACAACGGGTACTGCACCCAATAGAATTTTTACCACACAATGGAAAAATATGGTTTGGGAATCGGGTAATCCCGCCCTTTCATTCCAACTTAAATTATTTGAAACCAATAATATTATTGAATTTGTATACCAGTCTGAATCTGGCTTGGGAGGGTTGAATAAGTCTGCCTCTATTGGAATCACGTCCACAAAAATAAGATCATCTGCTTATAACCTAGATTCACTAAGTTTTTTGAGTGTTAGCAGCGCAGGATCAAATGCAACCGCTAATAAATTTATAGAAACAGATTCCATCAATCAAAAGCCAGCAAGTGGACAAGTATTTAGGTTTACTCCATTTGCCTGCACGTCTCCTTCTAATATTAAATTAAGTGGCACTACGGGCAGCAAAGCCATTCTAAAATGGGACCAGCTTAGTACAAATGCTGTGTATGAATATGCCATTAGTAATATTGCTACACCTCCTTTTGCGGCTACCAGCATCAATAGCAATATTGTAAAAATAGAAGGATTAACGCCCAATACACATTACTATTTTTATTTGCGAACTGCCTGTGGAAGTGAATGGAATCGGTTTGATTTTAAAACAACCGAAACGGCATCTCTGCCTTATCAGGAAGAATTTGAACAAACCATAGATATATCCTTACCCGAGAATATGACTGCTCAAAATAATAGCAATAATTTTGCAGATATCTACTGGCAAACTTCGTCCCTACCCGTTGCCGCTAGCGGCACAAAAGTAGCCGTAAATAGTGCCCCGTTTGTGCCTGCTAAAACTTGGATTTTTACCCCAGCATTTAATTTAATTGCTGGAACTCCATATATATTGACTTACAAAAACTCCACTTCGGGAGGTTTACATGGCATGGAAGTAAAATATGGCAGATTTGCAGGAGAAGATTCTATGTTGTACTCCATTAATATTGATAGCACTATCTCTAATACCGTTTACTTAGATAAAACATTCAATTTTGTACCTGAATTTTCTGGAGATTATTATATTGGCTTTGGATATAAAGCCGCTGTAAACAATGAGCTATTTTTATTAGACGCAATTGGTTTAAAATCTAATGCAGTTGTATCTGGAGAATTGGTACAGTTTAAAGCAACGCTAATTAACAACAAAGAAGTACAACTAGATTGGCAAACTAAGAATGAAAGGAATGTTTCTCATTTTATAATAGAACGCAGTGTAGATGGAATTAATTTCAAATCTGTAGGCAGGGTTAATTCGCTTAATAACTCAGCCGCCAGCAATAACTACACCTACACAGATAAAACGCCTATTACAGGTAACAATTATTACAGAATAAGGCAGGTTAATACCAGTGCGGGTTTTGTATTATCTAATATTGAAGTGGTGAAATTAATTGATATTCCTGCTGCGGAATTATTCCCCAACCCAGGCAGTTCGCAAGTATTTTTAAAAGTAGATAATGCAAGCGACGCAACGGTAAAACTATTTACAACCAGCGGAATTGAAATTCCAATTAACAATAGTATTGTAAATAGCTATCTGTTTAAAATAGTACCCAAACAAACCTTGGTTAGGGGCATTTATCTGGTGCATTTAATTTCACCTACTAAAACATTGGTTTTAAAATGGATGGTGCTTTAAAGATTAAAAAAATAATAAAAATTAACGCATGAAATTTTCACTCTTATTATTATCTTGGATATTCACTTGTTTTGCAACTGCGCAATCAACCAGCAATATTCTTCCCAGTCAAATTTCAATTGCTGCCTTACAAACCAGCATGAATGAAAGCTGGCCCTCTCCTATTACCATTGTAATTAGAAGAAGTGGGGGAGTAAAAGCCATCACTGTTCCATTAAAAATTACAGGCACGGCAACAATAGGCGCTGACTATCTTAGTGCTGCTGCTTCTAGTATCACCATCCCCATGGGAAGCAGGGAAGTATGGTTGCAATTACAACCAATTGCTGACAACCTTGTAGAGGGCACGGAAACGGTCGCCTTTAAACTTCTCCCCAACCCTGAATACACAATTGCAGGAGTAGATTCTACAATTATAACCATTCTTGATAAAACCACCGTTCCAACTGACAATGATGCCAGCAGATTTTTAATTCAAGCTGGCTTTGGCGCAGACCCCGATGAATTGGCTTTGGTAAAACAACTGGGCTTTGAAGGTTGGATTGATTATCAATTAAAGCAACCCAAAGGCTATTTACAACCTGTTATTAAAAAAAGAATTGCTGACGGTAAAGATGTGTTTCATCCGGCCACTAAAATTGCCTTATGGACGCAAGTGATGAGAAGAAAAGGCAACCCAGATACTACCGATATTCTTAGGCAAAGAATCGCCTATTCTTTACTGCAAATATTTGTGGTATCGCAAAACGTAGATGCGCTTTTATTAAATTCAGAAGGCGTAACCAATTATTATGATAGACTGATGGATGGTGCTTTCGGTAATTTCAGACAACTACTTTTAGATGTTACCATGCATCCTTGTATGGGCATTTATTTAAGTCATTGTGGAAATAAAAAGCCCGACAGTGCCAATAATATTTTTCCCGACGAAAACTACGCCAGAGAAATCATGCAGCTTTTTAGTATTGGACTTTGGGAACTCAATCAAGATGGAACCCGCAAGCTTAAAAATGGAGAACCCATTCCCACTTATACCAATACCGATATCACAGAATTTGCAAGGGTATTCACTGGATTAAAATGGGGTGGCCCCAGCAACTCGAATGCTGACTTTGAATATTCGTTTGAAGAGTATAAATTCCCTATGAAGCCTTATGAGTTATACCACGATACCAACCCTAAAAAATTATTAAATGGTACTGTTTTACCCGGTGGAAGAAATACCATGCAAGACATTAATAGCGCCATTGATAATCTATTCAACCATCCCAACACAGGTCCATTTATAAGTAGACTACTTATTCAGCGACTCATTACATCTAACCCTACGCCCGAATATATTGGTAGAATTGCGGCTGTATTTGCCAACAATGGTAAAGGAGTTAGAGGAGATATGGGCGCTGTAGTAAAAGCCATATTATTAGATGTAGAAGCCAGGGATATTGAAAAGACCAAAGACCCTAGTTTTGGAAAAATGAGAGAGCCTTATATGACACTGATGAATATGGGTAAAACGTTTAACGCACAACCTGCAAGTGGTGATTATGAAAGTGCTACTTATATGTATGAGTTTTATTTGCAAGAACCATTTCAATCGCCCAGTGTATTTAATTTTTATTCGCCCAATTTCCGCCCCCCTGGTGAACTGACTACTATGGGTAAATTTGCCCCTGAATTTCAAATTCTTACCGCAGTAACAGCCATTGAAACACAAAACAATTTATTAAATTCAGTAGAAAATCAAATTGCCAGGTGGGGAGCATCTTCTCCTGCTGATGAAATGAAACTTAATTTTTCTCAAGAGATTGCCATCGCTAATGATCCTGATGCTTTAATACGACTTCTTTCCACTAAACTAACGGGTGGTGCTTTGCAACCCAAAGGATTTCAAGTAGTAAGAGAAGCCGTTTTAAAAATTCCAGAAACGGGCAATAATTGGCAAAGAAATAGGGTAAATATGGCCGCCTACCTAATTGCTGCTAGTCCCGAATTTAACATTCAAAAATAAATACTATATGTCAACAAACCACATCAATCGTCGCCGCTTTCTTGGTCAAGCCAGTTGCGCAGCCGTAGGTTCTACCTCATTATTAAGCACGCTTAGTAATTTTTTACTCACCAATTCGGCAGTTGCACAGAATATAAATAATCTTACCGACTATCGGGCGCTGGTCTGCTTCTTTTTACCCGGAGGAAACGACTCTTTTAATATGCTCGTTCCAACAGGTAGTGCTTATTCCGAATACCAAAAAGTGCGACAAGATCTTGCGCTTAACCAATCTACGCTTCTACCCATCTCTCCCATCAATAATGCGGGAAGACCCCTCGCACTTCACCCGGGCATGGCGGGCATAAAGAGTTTGTTTGATGCAGAAAAACTTTCTTTTATTGCAAATATTGGAAGCCTTGTTAGGCCCACAACATTGATCGATTATAACAATGGGTCTTCCCTGCCGTATGGCATTTTTTCACATAGCGATCAACAAGAACAGTGGCAAAGCTCCATTCCCGATGTAAGAAGTGGATTGGGCTGGGCTGGCAAAGCAGCTGACTTGTTGGTAAATGCCAATAGAGCATCTAATGTTTCTATGAATATTTCTATTTCGGGTAATAACCTTTGGCAGGTAGGCAATAAAGTGGTTCCGTATACCGTAAATGCCAATGGAGCTGTAGCACTTAATGGATACGAAGGCGATGATGGTTTTAACGCCATTAGAAGAAATGCTATTGACAACCAACTTGCACAAGAGTATAGCAATGTATTAGAAAAAACATATAGCACCATGAAGCGCAATTCAATGGATGCATATCAAGAATTTAAACAGGCAACTGCAACAACGCTACCAGCCGACACACTTGGCACAGGTCCATTGGGTAGTTCATTGCGTCAGGTTGCTAAAATTATTGCTGGTAGAAATACATTGGGGGTAAAGAGACAAATTTTTTATGTGCAATGGGGCGGGTGGGATTTTCATGATAATGTAGTAAATAATATGTCTACCATGATCCCTATTATTAGCGATGCCATGAAATCCTTTTACGACTTGATGGTTGCAATGGGTGTACAAAATAATGTAACCCTTTTCTCCGCCTCAGAATTCGGAAGAAGTCTCACTTCAAACGCCGAAGGAAGCGATCACGCTTGGGGTGGACATCAATTTGTGATGGGTGGCTCAGTAAAAGGAAAAAGAGTGTATGGCAAGTACCCAGATTTATTTCAAGGCAATAGTCTCGACACCGGCCGAGGACGTATTATTCCTACTACTTCTGTGGATGAATTAGCCGCAGAATTAGCATTATGGTTGGGGGTTCAAAAACGTGATTTACCAATGGTTCTACCTAATATTAGCAGGTTCTATAATTTAAATAGTTCCGATTCACCGCTGGGAATTTTTGTATAAATAGATGGATTAAACTAAGTGGTTTACTGGGTATTAAAAATGAGTAATGCGCAAAGGCCCCAATAAGCCCGATGGCTTTAAAGGCATATTGGCTCGTAATACATTTTTAATATCCAGTGAAGTAGATATATGCTTTAGTGTACCATACTCTTTTAAATCGCCAATAATTCTATTTCTATATTCGTTGCCAACCGTTATTATTAAAATATTTTGGGGGTGTAATTTTCCTGAAATATCTAATTCCATTTGATCATTCCAAACAGTGCCAACTTTATTACCATTCAATATTACCGAAGCAGTGCCCCCAAATTTACCAATATTGAGATAGGTTTTACCATTGGTATGAATACCTGAAGCTTCTACAGAAAACTGTATTGTATATTGAGCCAATCCTGAAAAGTATTTTACTTGAGATTGCTCAAACTCAGTAAGTGAGCCCAATATTGGGGTTTGAATTGAGGGAATTTTATGGTAACCTTTGGTATCAAAATCTATTTGAATATGGTTGAGTTTTATGGGTAATTCCACGGGTTTAACAGTCATACTATTTTGAATACCACTTGGTTTGTTATTATCAAATACAAAAATCTTAGACTCTCTGGGTTTAAATAGTATTGGAAAACTAACGAGTCCATTTGCTTGCGTTGAAGCACTAATGAAAGAATACGCTCCACTTACTGGATCTAACAGTTGAATGCTTGATCTATTCGTTTTGAATGTTACCACTCTCTGCAAAGCCTGATTGGTTTGGTTGAATACAAAGAAAATATCGCTTTGTTTCAATACTCTATGTGTGTACAGAAATTCAGCCGAATCGGAAAGATTGCTGGTGAAATCTGGTTGAATATTTAATTGCTTCAACAATTGGGGCAGCGGCATTCCCCAGCATATTTTCCCTTTCCCAAAGCTATTTTCTGTGATTGTTTTTCCATCAATAGCACCCCATAATTCAGTCACCAACTGGTTGAATGCGCGTGCATCGGTTTTAATTGCTTTCATGGAAAGTGTGCCAATAGGCTTTTCCCCATAAACAACCGCACCTTGCTTCACCAATGCTGCTATATTTTGCAAAGTAGCAAGTTCCATGCTACTGTTTTCAGGAAGCGTTAAAACAGAAAATTTAACTTGATCAAAAACCAGTTTTCCTGCTTTTACTTTTAGCTTATTTTTTAGTATATCAGCATTGCAAATATGCATCTGATAGCCAGTAGGCAGATTGGTAGCAGCAGATGAAAACACAAATTGCGGAAATTGATCGCCCACAAAATGTAAAATATCAGCCTGCATTTGTCCCTGCTGCAGCATAAGCTGTATGCGAGCATGGTATTCATTCCAACTAGATAAATAGGCAAACCAAGGTATATGCCTATTAAAATGCGAACCGTATGGCCCCAACGTCATCCCCGGAAAACGTTCACTTGGCTGGTGCGTGTAACTATGTAGTATCAATTGATTAATGCCTGTTGTATAAGCCCTATCCCCATAAGGTTTCAAATCCCAAGGCGATTCACTGTAATTAGCCATGGAGGTATAGGCTTCAGCACCCAGCACTTTCTTGCGGTAAAATAGCGCAGCACTTGCAGGAAAATCAAGTTGCTGATTCTGCTGGGCTTTATACTCCATAAATCCAGTATTTGCATTTGCGCCCGTCCAAAATTCAAACATGGGCATATCTGCATACTTGTTAGATTTTAATACATCTAGTGGAGGATATCCAGCATTGCCATAAATTACTTCCGCGTGCATTTCTAGCTTATTCTTTTTACAAAGTTTTGCAAAAAACTGGTAATAATTTTCTTCTATTAACGCAGCAATCGTTTTTCTATAATCATATAAAAAAGCTTCACTGGTAGCAGTATTTTCTATGGTTACCCCACACAAAACAGGTAGAAATGATACAAGCGAATAACCCATTCGTTGCTGAAATTCTTGGGCAAAGTTTTTTGTCCAGTTTTGAAACGCACATTCCCAACTGTCAATTAATAAAAATTTAAATGTATTTCCAACATATTTACCCGCAGTATTAATAAGTTTTTGGGGGAATTGACTAAAGTGAAAGTTTACCGCATTGCTATCTAACTTATCACACTCCAACCCCTCACCTTCTTTGGTTGCTGGTGTATTTTTATAAGCGGTTGTAGTATAACCGATTCTAAAAATTTGCCAATCTCCTGCGGGCGCCTTCCAATGCAATACGCCATGCTCATCAAGTTGATGGGTGATATCAATAATTTTGTTGAGGGGGATATTTTCAACCGAAACTGTATCATGTATATTATACAAACTTGTACTTGAAACTCTTGAATCAACTGATTTTTCCAGTAAAAAAGGGAGACTAGTATTTAAAAATGTTTTTTCATGATCGGAAAGCAATTCTAATTCAGCAAGCGCAATCGGATACCAAGGATCTGTCCAAGGAGGTTCTGCAAACGCTAACTTAAAGTACTTTGCAGTAATGGGTTTGATGGGAATTTCAAACTGCTTATTTACCCCATTTAATGGGATAGAATCTAGCCATTCATAATTTATGCCATCATTGGAATAGTAAAGAGAAAATTTAGATTTAATAAGGGTAACATCTTGCCAAGTAAATGATTTATAAGCTTGAAGTGCAATGCGATTAACGGCAATAGGCTGGCTTAATTCAATGGTAAGTGTATCACCCCATTTCAAAACAGGACCGCCTGTTCCAGATCCATCAGAAAGTCCATTTAAAAAAATAGAATCATTCAACTTAAAAACGGGACTAGCCCTCTTAAAATTTGAAACTGTTTTGGTGAACGGAATAGCCAGTACAGCAATATCCTCATAAAAATTTTCCCTAAAAAAAGGCTTCGCTATTTTTTCATCCACCAACCTATTGCCCGTGAGTACAGTTTTTGACCATGAAATGGTCTTCATAGACTGTGCAGGTTTAATCCAAGGTCCGCCACTAGAATTCCAACCATCACAATTATGAGCTCCAATTTTAATATTCAACCGATTTGCTTCCTTCAATGCCCATGCAAACATGGAATGCCATTCTTTGCTATTAAAAGCAACTTTAGGAACATCAAAAGTTTTACCATCAAATAAGCCTACGTTTAATATGGTTGCTTGAACAATGCCGTTGGAATGCATACTTTCAAGATCTTTTGTAATACCAACTTTAGAAATACTGCCTTCCATCCAATGCCACCAAGTATGAAGCTTTGTTGTATTGGTTGGGTTTTTAAACCTAGCGGCACTCCACTGCTCGGTAGACTGAGCCGCTAAAATAAAGGGACTAAAAACAAGCACTATCCATAAAGCAGGAAACCTAAAATTCATAATTTTTTAAATTAATACTGCCATTAATGCGAAAAAATCTTAGGCCTTTTAGCCGTGTTTTTAATACTGAAGGGATCTGTAACAGCCACTTCAAGTCCCCAGTCGAACAACGACGCAAATTCTTCAGTCTTGGTCATGTCCATAGCTACACAATCGGCATTACCCACACCCCAGCTCCAAGCCAGCCAACCAATTTGTTGTTGCTGGCAATATTGTAAAATAAATTTATAGGGAATGCAACATTTACACTTTACTTCCATGGGTGCAAACTCCCCAATTAGCAGGTTAATATTTAGTTGAATGGACTGTTGAATAGCGGTTTCAATGCGGCTTTCAGAAATTCCTGAGTCCCAAATATGCCATGAAAAAATAAGGTTATGCAAAGGATCAGCAGCCACCAATTCTTTGGCATTGGTTAAAATATAGTCTTCATTTCTACCCCAGTTGGCAGCGTCAATCATCAGCGGAATATTAATTCCAGCAGCCCTCATTTTTTTTATGATTGCACCATAAGTAATGGCAAAATTACGCTGAGAAACCGTATCCGTTCCTGCTTCATTGGCAATATTAAGGAGTAGGTATTTTTGGTGTTTTTTTAGGGTAGCTACCACGTCTTTTTGCAGCCAGAAGTCAACACATTCATCCAATTTATTCCATTGCCCGGTTGCATCGTGAAGTTCAATTATAGGAAGCATTTTATGCTTTATACAGTTCCCAATAATAGTATCCAATGCATTTCCTTTGCCACCCCACAATGCCCACATAATTCTTACCGTATTTGCACCGGTCTTGGCAATTTCTGGGAAAGACTTTTCGCCTGTACGATCCGTAACCACATTCATTTTGTTAACTCCTCTTAAAATTATTTTCTCTCCATTAGGGGCGTACAAAAAACGACCATTAACATAGCAAGTCTCTCTACTAATTTTTTTCTTACCATTAAAAGAGATTGCAATAAATGCAGTAAGTACAAGTAATAAACAAAATAAATATTTCAATGTAAAAGTATTAGTAGTTATAAAAATAAGAATAAGCTTAGTTTCCCAAAGCGTATTGAATGCCGCCCAAAAGATGTTTTAAAAATAAAGGTTCATCATAACTCTCTGTAGTATGACCTAATGCGGTGTAGAAAGCCTTGCCCCCATCATATTTATGATACCAAGCCATGGGATGATTTACTCCATTCTTTCCACCAGTATAAGATGATTCGTCAATTGCCAAGAGTGTTTGGGTGTTTGCGCTCAGATTTTTAAAATTATACCACTCGTCTTTTCGTTCCCAAATAAGGGGCAGAGACTTAGTAGCGGAATGCGTAGCATCTTTTACCACCAATTTAGCCATTTGCTGTTCAGGGTGTGATTCAAAACTGCCACCAACCAAACCAATATACCAAGGCCAAGTATAACCACAATCGGTTGCAGCGTGAACCCCAACGAATCCACCACCCTGCTGAATATACTGCTGAAATGCTTGCTGTTGTTCTTTGCCCAACACTTCCCCAGTAGCACTTAAGAAGATCACAGCATTATACTTTTTCAAATTGGCTTTAGTAAAAAAAAGAGAATCTTCGGTTGCATCAACCAAAAAATTATTTTCATCTCCTAATTTACGAATGGCCTTAATTCCATATTCAATACTCTCATGCCTATACCCATTGGTTTTTGAAAAAATCAATACCTTTTTTGGTTTGGGCAAATTAGGTATTTCAGAAGTGGGTGCCGCTTTAAATGATGTAAAAGAAATAGCCGCAAAAAAAACGGTAAGAAATAAGAATAATTTGTTCATTGTTTTGATTTAGAATTTTTATATTGGTTGTTTCTTTGGTTAAATAAATGAGCAATAAAAGCACTAGCGATGCCTTATTTTTGAGCCGCAATTCGCAGCGCAAGCATTTCTTTAACTTTATCATCCCATTCAGACCTCAATATACTCAACAGAATTGAATTTCGCCTACCACCGCCATATTTTGGTAAATGACTTCTTAAAATTCCCTCTTCAACACAACCAATTTTTTTCATGGCTGCTATACTTTTTGCATTATCGGCATCGGCCCTAAATTCTACTCTTTCCATCTTCATAGTATCAAAAGCAAATTGAAGCAGCAAAAATTTACAATGCAGGTTTAATCCCGTTCCTTGAAAATTTTTACCATACCAAGTATAGCCCAATTGAAGGGTTTTATATGCTAACTGAATATCATAATAGCGAGTACTTCCTGCATAAGTGTTTAAGCGCTTATCAAAAACTATAAAAGGATATTCTTTTTCTGCATCCCGAGCTTCAACGGCCTGTTCAATATATTTCACAAGATTCTCTTCTCCAGATGCGGGAATAAGGGAATATTTCCATATTTCTGGCTCATTTTCCGCAAAATGCCGCATATTGTCGACATCTGACCTTAGCAATGGTCGCAGTAACACGCAATTGTTCTCTAAAACAATTTCTTTAGCAAATGTAAAATCTTCCATTTTGTAATTTTATCAAATGTAATATTGTTTGGCATGGTTTACAAACAAGCATTTATTCATTAAAAATAATTAATCTTGCAACTAAACCTGTTTAAAAATTATGTGTGGAATTGTAGGATATACCGGATCAAGGCAAGCATACCCCATTGTATTAAAAGGTCTTAAAAGATTAGAATACAGGGGATACGACAGTTCTGGCGTTGCGCTTCTTAGCAACAATAAACTTAAAGTGTATAAAAAGAAAGGCAAAGTTGCTGAATTAGAAGAAAGCGTGATTGGTTATGACCTAGATTCAACCATTGGCATAGGACATACCCGTTGGGCTACCCATGGTGAGCCGAGCGATAGGAATGCCCACCCCCATCAATCTCAGAGTGGAGAACTGGCCATGATTCACAATGGTATTATTGAAAACTATACCCAGCTTAAAAAAGAGCTGGAATCTAAGGGCTACCATTTTAAAAGTGATACCGATACTGAAGTATTGCTGAATTTTATAGAAGACATTAAAATAAATAACAACTGCTCCTTAGAAGAAGCATTGCGTATTGCCTTAAAAAGAGTGGTTGGGGCTTATTGCATCTTACTTATTTCTAACGACGACCCTACTACCATTATTGCGGCTCGCAAAGGAAGTCCCCTTGTTATAGGCATTGGCAAAGGCGAACATTTTCTGGCCAGCGACGCCTCTCCCATTATTGAATATACCAAGGAAGTAGTGTATGTAAACGATTATGAAATTGCCATTGTAAAACCCGATGAACTGATTCTTAAAAATTTGGGTAATGAAAAACAAACCCCTTTTATTACTAAGTTAGATATGGAGTTGGCTGCCATTGAAAAAGGCGGATACAACCACTTTATGCTCAAAGAAATTCATGAGCAACCCAATAGTATTTTCGATTGCTTACGGGGTAGATTGCTGCCCCAAACGGGACAAATTATGATGGGTGGTATTGAGAACAATATGGACGCATTTATTAATGCCAACCGCATTGTAATTGTTGCCTGTGGCACCAGTTGGCATGCTGGCTTAATAGCCGAATATTTAATTGAAGAGCTTTGTCGCATTCCAGTTGAAGTTGAATATGCTTCCGAATTCCGTTATCGCAACCCAGTTATTCACAAAGGTGATGTAATTATTGCCATTTCTCAAAGTGGTGAAACAGCAGATACTTTGGTGGCATTAGAAAGCGCCAAAGAAAACGGCGCGTTCATTTTTGGTGTGGTTAATGCAGTAGGCAGTAGTATTGCCCGATTGAGTCACGCTGGCGCTTATACGCACTCAGGGCCTGAAATTGGCGTTGCCAGTACAAAAGCATTTACCGGTCAACTTGCTGTACTCATGATGATGGCTTTGAAAATTGGTTTTGCTAAAAAAACCATTGATGAAAAAAGGTATTTGCAACTCATGCGCCACCTAGAATCTGTTCCAGAGAAAATAAAAGAAATTTTAGCCAATACCAAAGAGATCGAACGCATTGCTGAGAAATACAAAGACGCCAGTGATTTTCTTTTCTTAGGAAGGGGATATAATTTTCCAGTTGCACTGGAAGGAGCTTTGAAGCTAAAAGAGATTTCATATATCCACGCCGAAGGTTATCCTGCCGCAGAAATGAAACATGGTCCTATTGCCTTAGTAGATGAAAAACTACCCGTAGTTTTTGTAGCCACAAAAGACTCTTACTACCAAAAAATTGTTTCCAATGTGCAGGAAATAAAAGCCCGTAAAGGAAAAGTAATTGCAGTAGCAACCATAGGAGATGATATTATTCCTGGAATGGCAGATGATGTAATGCTGGTTCCAGATATTGATGAAGTAATTGCGCCCCTGCTAAGTGTAGTACCCTTGCAGCTATTAAGCTATTATGTGGGTCTCTATAAAGGATTGGATGTTGACAAGCCACGCAACCTTGCCAAGAGTGTAACCGTTGAATAAAAAAAAGATGGTGAATAATATTACTAAAACACCCCTACATACTTTAGGGTATCATTTTATTAAAGACCATCATATTCCCAAGGGAAAAGATGAATTCTATCTGCGCAATATGCAGATTAAGAACGGCATTCATTATAGAACCCTTACCGCCCAGGAAATTGAAATGCTGGTACGCAATGGCAATACAACAGATAACTGGAATCATATTCTTGTATCTGATTCTTTCAATCCCGAACTGGTTAAAAATTGTAAATTTCACGGGCTGGTACGCATTGGTAAACTAGAACCTTTGTACTTGGGATTTAGCGACTTGAAAGCACCTGTGGGCCTTTACAATTCCACTATTATCAGTTGTGATTTTGGTGACAATGTTGTAATTAACAATGTTAATTATCTCTCGCATTATATCATTGGCACTGAAGTAATCATCACCAATGTAAACGAACTGGTTACTACCAATCACGCTAAATTTGGAAATGGCATAGTAAAGACTGATGAGGGTGAAGACATAAGAATTTGGCTAGAATTGTGCAATGAAAATACGGGCAGAAGGGTAATGCCTTTTAATGGTATGCTACCCGGGGATGCTTATCTCTGGAGCAGGGATAGAAGCAACCAAGCATTGCAAGATAAATTCAAAGAATTCACTGAGAAAAAATTCGATAACAAAAGAGGGTATTATGGTAAAATTGGAGATCGCAGTGTAATTAAAAACTGCAATATTATAAAAGATGTTTGGGTAGGCAGCGACGCTTATTTTAAAGGCGCCAATAAATTAAAAAACCTCACTGTAAATTCTGGCTCCGAAGGCAGAACCCAAATTGGTGAAGGATGCGAAATGGTAAATGGAATTGTGGGTTATGGCTGCCGTATTTTCTATGGCGTAAAAGCCGTTCGATTCATCATGGCCGATCATTCACAACTAAAATATGGGGCTAGGCTTATTAACTCTTACTTAGGCCAGAATGCAACAATTTCTTGTTGTGAAGTACTCAATTCACTCATCTTTCCTGCACATGAACAGCACCACAACAATTCTTTTCTCTGTGCGGCACTGGTAATGGGACAAAGCAATATTGCCGCGGGTGCAACCATCGGCTCCAACCACAACAGTAGAAGTGCAGATGGTGAAATCATTATGGGCAGAGGCTTCTGGCCTGGCTTATGTGTAAGTTTAAAGCACAATTCTATTTTCGCCTCTTTCTGTATGATTAATAAAGGCGACTATCCCGCTGAATTAAATGTTCCTTTTCCTTTTTCATTAATCAGCAACGATGTGAGTGAAAATCAACTCACCATCATGCCTGCTTATTGGTTTCTTTACAATATGTATGCTTTAGCGAGAAATGCTTGGAAATATATTGATAGAGACCACCGAACCGATAAAACACAGGTATTAGAATACCACTATTTGGCACCCGATACCATCAACGAAATTTTTAATGCCCTCAACAAACTTGAACTATACACTGGCAGGGCTTATTTAAAAAGTCAACACCAGCCTAGCAACGATACAACTGAAGCAATTGCAGTTGGTAGACTGCTGCTGAAAAGTAAAAATAAATTGGTGAATCAACTAGAGATCAAAGCAGATGATATAGAAAATAGTAAACGAAAAACAGTGCTGGTAAAAGTACTGGCAGCTTATCAAGTATTTGAGGATATCTTATTGTACTATGGGGTTGAACATCTTATTCAGCTAATACAGGAAACCAACCCGACAGATATTATTGCTTTGCGCAATTCAATTCCCACAAAATTGCTGCGGAATAAATGGATCAATCTGGGTGGGCAGTTAATGCCTGAAACGGAAGTAGAAGATCTAAAGAAAAAAATTATTGGCAATAAAATTAAAGGCTGGGATGAGCTCCATCTTCAATATGCTAAAAAGGGATTATTGTATCCATTACAGAAAAGGGCAGATGCACTGGCTACTTTGAAAGAAATAAGTGGGCTCAATCTTCGCACCCTTGATGAACACCAGCTTAGCTATTTGCTGAACCACGCTATTGCCACCAAAGAATGGATTACCAAAGGAATTCATGATGCGCGTGCAAAAGATTATTCCAACCCTTTTAGAAAAATGGTCTACGAAAATTTTGCTGAAATGAATACCATTATTGGTAAGTTGGAAGACAATAGTTTTATCAATCAACAGACCAGCGAATTAAAGAATTTTAAAAATAGCATTCAACAAATTAAAAAGAATTTAAAGCTTACATAAGAATGCCGCGTATAAAATTTATACACGGCAATTCGTTCGTCATAGGTAATTATTTACAATCTGATACCAACTCCCAATTGAATCTGTTGGTTAGTCCACTTATTTTTATCATCATAATCGTTGATATTCTGTAATCCAATATTATACCTGCCATATACCCTTAGCATTTTTAAATTGAATTGTGTTCCCAGTACCATTGCAAAATCTCCTTGTTTAAAAGCAGTTTCCCCATTTTGCAACAAATTATTTTTATGGTTTACCAATACACTGAATTGAGGGCCTGCCAATAAAGTAAATATATTGTTTACATTGTACCTAAGCAGAATGGGTATTTGTAAATAATCTAGTTTGATATCGTTGGGAAGTGATTGATAAATAATCGGCAACCC
>JAAFJB010000048.1 GCA_013297995.1 Chitinophagales bacterium
GCTATTTTGTAACCTCGCTTGGTAGTTGCCAGCAACACGATAAGTGATATTATTAAATAAGTAGGAACCACCCGTAGATATATTAACAGTGGTGATAGAACTGGTGCTATTATTAACAGTAAGGTTAAGGGTAACAACACTATCACATCCGTTGCTATTGGCACCAGTCAATATTCTGGTGTATACCCCACTGGTTTTATACATAGTACCATTCCATAAAAGGCTATCGCATGCAGAAAGGGTAACAGAAGAACTGGTGGGTCTATTAATGGTAAGGTTCAGTGTTGCAATACTATCATTGCCCTGTGCACTGCCACCAGTAAATGTTCTTGTGTAAGTGCCACTAGCGGTATAAGTAGTTCCGTTCCATGTATAATTTCCACAATTAATTATTGTTGTAGCACTCGTATCAACAATCGTAATATTTAAAGTAGCTACACTATCACAACCTTTTGAGTTTGCACCTGCAAATGTTCTGGTATAAGTCCCCGACTTTTTATACAATACCGTATTCCATATAAATTCATTTCTGGCAGATGCTGTGGTGGTTGAAGTACTCGGTTGGTTGATGGTGAGGTTCAATGTTGCAATACTATCTGTGCCAATGGAGCTTCCGCCAGGGAAAGTTTTTGTATAAACACCACTTGCACTATAAGTAACCGTATTCCATAAATAGTTACTACAAGCATTAATGCTTGTTAAACTTGTTTTGGGTTCCGCTATATTTACAAACACCCAAGCAGCACCTGCAGAATTATCTGATTTACCACCTACCATCAAGGTATTACCATCAGCACTAATAGCAAGAGATGCCCCTTGTGGATTTACCCCTATATTGCCACTGCCTACTAACTTGTTTCCTCGCTGTGTCCACACCCCTGCTATTCTTCCATACACCCATGATGCCCCTGTGTTAGCATTGTCAACAGAGCCTCCCGTTACCACCGTATTTCCATCAGCACTAATCGTTACCGATAAGCCTTCTATGGCATTGCCTATTTTATCATTCCCACTCAACTTAGTTTGTTGGCTCCACACTCCTGCTGTTCTAGTGAATATCCATACCGCACCTTTATTACCATCATCACTGTATCCGCCTACTACTGCTGTATTACCATCTGCATTAATTGCTACAGATATTCCTAATGCAGCATTACCAGTATTGCCTGTGGCAGTTAATTTATTTCCTTGTTGGCTCCACACTCCGGCAGTTTGCGTAAACACCCATACTGCTCCTTGGTTATTATCTGAGTATCCTCCTGTTATAATCGTGTTGCCATCGGCACTCAATGCAACGGAATATCCAACTCTAGGAAAACTACCTACACCACTTGCCGTTAACTTTGTTCCTTGTTGCGCCCATGTATTGTTTGTACGTTTAAATACCCATACTGCTCCTTGGCTATTATTGTCACCATAACCGCCACTTATGGCTGTATTACCATCCGCACTTAAGCTTACTGATCCACCTTGGAAAACAGTTGTGCCCGATGATCCTGCTCCTACTAATTTATTGCCTTGCTGACTCCATACGCCACCTGTTCTGGTAAACACCCATACAGCACCCAAATTATTATTATCAAAAGTACCTCCAATTAATATTGTATTACCATCTGCACTTAAAGATACCGAAGTACCAAAGCCTGCATTGCCTACTGCTCCTGTTGCTGTTAATTTAGTTCCTTGTTGCGTCCAGTTACCGCCTGTTCTGGTATAAACCCATACTGCACCTTTTAAACCATCATCTGCATAACCACTCACTACAGCCGTATTACCATCTGCACTTATACTAACTGATTTGCCTTGCTCCGATCCTGTACCAGCAGCACCTGTTCCTACCAACTTTGCCCCTTGTTGGCTATTGGGGAAGGTTTTGGCATTACTGGTATAATTACCCGTTCCATTGGCCGTACCACCTGCTGTTGTTACACTTACTGTTCCGGTTGTTGCGCCTGGCATTACCATAGCTATCAAACTAGTACCCGTATTACTAATAGGAATAGCCGCTACTCCACCGATGCTTATTGCCGTTGGGTTGTTTAAATTAGTACCTGTTATCGTTACTAAACTACCTACTGAGCCACTTGTTGCTGTAAAATTGGAAATAGAGGGTGGAAAAATAATATCCGCATTGCGGAGTACTGAAAGCGTATTTTGAAGGGTGTTACTATTTGTAACAGCAACATCCGGCTTACCATCCCCATCTAAGTCTCCAATGGCTACCGAAGTTGGTAGATTTCCTGTTGAAAAATCTACTTTAGCAGCAAAACTGTTTATGCCAATACTACCATTACTACTGGTATTACGGAGTACTGAAAAACCGTTTGAACTGGCATTTACCACTACTAAATCGGGCTTGCCATCTCCATTCAAATCGCCAATGGCTATTGAAGTAGGATTCGTTCCTGCACCTGTTGCAAAATCTACCTTGGCTGCAAAACTGCTTAAACCAATGCTGCCGCTGCTTGCCGTATTGTGGAGTATTGAAACATCATTTGAAACAGTGTTTGCCACAGCCAAATCTGCTTTTCCATCCCCATCTAAATCACCAATGGCTATATAAACGGGGTCACTTCCTGTTGCAAAATCTACTTTAGTTGCAAAACTGCTTGTACCAATGCTACCAGTAGTAGCTGTATTGCGAAAAACTGAAATAGTATTTGATGCCTTATTGGCAGAAGCCAAATCTGCTTTTCCATCCCCATCCAAATCACCAATGGCTATTGCATTAGGTCGGCTACCTGTTGCAAAATCTACTTTGGCTTCAAAACTGCTTAATCCAATACTACCAATACTGCTTGTATTACGAAGTACTGAAACAACATTTGCACTAAAATGCCCTACTGCCAAATCAGACTTACCATCTCCATCCAAATCACCAATAGCAATACCAGTAGGGTTATCTGCTACAACAAAATTTACTCTTGCTGCAAAACTGCCTGTACTAATACTACCGCTTGTAGCCGTATTATGGTATATTGAAACGGTATTAGAAGTATAATTTGCAACGGCTAAATCTAATTTACCATCTCCATCCAAATCACCAATGGCTATAGAAGAAGGAGCTGCACCAGTAGTAAAATCTACCCTGGTAGCAAAACTGCTTGCACCAATACTTCCAATGGTAGCTGTATTGCGGAAAACTGAAACAGTGTTTGATGCATTACTCACAACCGCCATATCGGGTTTGCCATCTCCATCTAAATCACCCATGGCAACCGAATAAGCTCCTGTTGCTGTTGAAAAATTTTGTGCAAGTGAAAAATCAGTAGCCGTAAAACCAGTTTTAGCAGGGTTATAAGTAGGCGTAAACTGTTTAGCACTAAAAGCTGCTAAATTAATTCCTGTATTTAATAAAGTAATGGGTGCATAGGTTGCCCCACTAGGCACTGTAACTGTTAAACTAGTAGCACTTGCTGCCATTACTGAAGCTTTAGTAGCACCAAAAAAAACGATATTGTTGGCAGCCGTGGTATTGAAATTTGTACCGGTTATAGTTACCACATCACCAGATTTACCCGTTTGTGGGCTAAAATTGGTAATAGTAGGTGCTGGTTCTGTATAATTAAATATCCAAGCAGCACTTAGATCTGCATTATTGGCTTTACTACCCGAAATAAAAGTTGACCCATCTGCAGATAAAGACAAAAACCTCGACCATGTAGATTGCGAATATCCCGATCCAGGCAACTTGCCTCCCTGTTGCGACCAACTATTGCCACTTCGCTTAAAAATATATACAGCGCCTTCAGTTGAATTACCATAAGGATCTCCTACTATAGCCGTATTGCCATCGGCACTCATTGAAACAGCCGATCCAAAACCTGAGGCAGCAACTGGGGTGGTTAATTTTGTTTGCAAACTCCAAACACCTAGCGTAGAACGTATAAATACCCAAGCACCTTTGCTATCAGAACCCACTATTGCAGTATTTCCATCGGCACTTGAAGAAAGCGCCCATCCAAAGTAGTCAGCTCTCGCAGTCCCAGTTCCTACTAGTTTATTCCCTTGTTGGCTCCATACGCCTCCTGAACGGGTGAATACCCAAACTGCTCCTTTCAAATCATCATCTTCGAGACCCGCAACAAATAGGTTATTCCCATCAGCACTTAAGTGAATGGCTTCACCCTGACTCACATTTCCAGTACTACCCGTTCCCACCAGTTTATTCCCTTGTTGGGTCCATACTCCATTTGTTCTGGTAAAAATATATACCCCCCCTTCAACACTATTATCTTTAAAGCCACAAATGGCGGCCGTATTACCATCGGCACTTAAGGAAACGGAAAATCCTTGTTGAGAATTACCAATTGCACCAGCGCCAACCAATTTGCTTCCTTGCTGGCTCCAAACCCCATTTGTTCTAGTAAAAACATAAGCACCACCAGGCGCTGTAGCATACCCTCCCACTAATAATGTATTTCCATCTCCACTTAAAGAAAGTGAACCACAAGCTGTTAAATCATCTGATCCATACAATGCCCCTCCCTGCTGAGCCCACACACCATTATTATTGACAAAAACAACAACAGGGCCTCTTGCAAATACGCCTCCAACTGATTTAAATCTTCCCCCGATAGCTGCCGTTTTACCATCTGCACTTATAGCAACAAACTCTCCCATCTCCTTACTGCTGTCGCTGGTAATGATGGGCATTAATTTACTACTCGATCGGGTAGTAGGAATACCTACTGTTGTTATGGTAAAATTAGTACTTGCACTTGTAGTGCCACCGGCAGTTGTTATACTAAGGGTTCCTGTTATTGCTCCTGGCATTACCATGGCCACTAAGCTGGTGCCCGTATTACTGATGGGAATAGCAGCAACTCCCCCAATGATTAATGCTGTTGGATTGTTTAAGTTCGTACCCGTTATGGTCACTATCGTTCCTACAACTCCTGAAGCAGGCATGAATGAACTAATGGTGGGCTGTGCAAATGACCATTGCTTGGCAGAAAAAAACAGAAAAAGTGTAAGTGTGACCGCTTTAAAAAAATTCATTTTCGATTCTTTCAAAGCGCAAGATAGATTGGCCGTGTAGTATAAAAACTACATGAAAATGTAGTTTTTAAGGAGTGCAAATACTATGATCGTCCCTTTTTTGCCAATAATTCGTACCGAGAATTCACGTGCAGAATAGTATAAATATTTTTCACGTGATACCGAACCGTATCTATTGATACAAATAGTTTTTCGGCTATTAGTTTGTAACTCAACCCAGCTACAATACACTCCAGAATTTCCTTTTGCCGCTCATTTAATTGCTCCTGCTTTTGTAATGGGGCACTGAGGGATTGTTTCCTAAATAATTGCAATGTTTTTGCGGCTATACTAGGGGTAATAGGTGCTCCCCCATTCATCACATCGGTAATGGCTTCTAATATTTTAACTGGATTGGTTTTTTTAAGAATATATCCATTGGCACCTGCTTGTATGGCTTGAAAAATTCTGTCTTCATCCTCAAAAACAGTTTGTATAATAATATGAATATTGGGGAACTGTTCTTTAAGCAATTGGGTGGCCATAATACCTGTAATTCCCGGCATTTCAATATCCATCAAAACCACATCAGGTGAACTGCGATTAATTTTCATAGCAATATCCGAAGCATTGTCGAACGCACCAGTACAAGTAAATCCTGGCATCCCATTAATTAATTGAGCGTAGCCATCTCGCAAGAGATAATTATCTTCAAAAACTGCTACCCTTATTGGCTTTTCCATTTTTACAAATATCTGATTAGTTTTTCCTCAAAATACTACATGAACAAGTAGTTTTTAGGGGAACTAGCATTCGCTTACTAAAATAAAACAGCTGATTGCTACAATTGAATCTTAAGCAAAATAATAGTACCCTTTTGCGCACTGGTTTCTATTTTTAAAACTGCATTGATCTCTATGGCCCTTGCCTTCATATTGAATAAGCCATTGCCTTGCGATGACAACTGATTAGATTCGAACCCAATTCCATTGTCAACTATCTCTACTAAAAGCTTGTTATTGATTTTTTGAAAGTTAAGCGTAATCATAGAGGCTTGCGAATACTTGTATGCATTGTTTAAAGCTTCTTTACAAATTAAATAGATATTTTTCCTTACTTCCATTTCAAATTTAAGCTCATTGATACAATCCTGAACCTTAAAGTTGAACACTATATTTTTGGTACTTAACAGTTCAGCAGCAAAAAAACGTATTCGATCCAACACTTTATCAAATTCATCATTTTTTGGATGTATGGCCCAAACAATATCACTCATTTTTTCTATCATATCCCTCGAAGCAGTCCCCATTTTATCTAGTAATATTTTGGTGTTCGGCAAATGATTTCCCAATTGATTTTCTGCAATGGAGGAATAAACAGAAATACTATTGAGTGTTGAACCAATATCATCATGCAAATCACTTGCAATTAAAGAACGCATTTTATGTTCTTTTTTAAGTTTTCTTACTCTAGACTGCCATATTAAAAAACCAGTAGCCAATAGTAAAAAAACAAATAAACATTTGAACAAAATAGTTTGGTAAAACACCGGTAATACAATCAGTTGTTTTGAAAACCATTCCTTAGGATTTTCTGAATAGGGTAATTTAACTTCAATAGTGTATGCCCCAGGAGGAAGCGAATAAATATTTACCTCTTCAGATAATTTTATACTTTGCCATTGATTAGACAAGCCCTTTATTCTAAAAAGTGCCATCTCATTTTCTGGATCATTAATGCATGTAAATTTTAGATTTATAGAAGAATTAACGGAATATACTTTTATAATATCTTTTAATCCAGCAAAAATATTCAGCTGATAATTAGCATTTGCTTCGGTAGTTTTTATATAAGATAACCGAATTGAATTATTGGCAGTATTAAGTGCTGATTTACTTTTAATATCCACAAAACCAAGTCCACTTATTCCACCCAATATTACTTGCTTATTAATAGTATCAAGAAAATAAGCCGAATGATTAAACTCTTGTGTAAATGAACCGTATAATTCTGAATTTTTTTTTATCTCTATGGGATGTAGCTCATTGGTAAGATTAAATATATTTACGCCACTACCGGTGCCTACAATAATGGTTTTATTATTTTGCAACATTGAATACACAAAATTACTTTGTAATCCTTCGTTGAATCCAAATTTTTGCATCGTTACTCCGTAATTATTTATTTTTACGAGCCCATCTCCATGAGTACCTAGCCATATCCCATCTGAAGTTTCCGTCATGGCAGACACCCTCATTTTTCCGCTCTTTGGATAAATTTTTTGCAGCCCATTATTGATAATTTTAAAAACACCTTCTTCACAAGCCACTAAAAGGTTTCCCCCCATACTACTAATCTGCCTTATATTTCCTAATTCTACTCCAGATGAATGAATGGGCTTCAATCCCCAAGTATTACTACTATCAAATAAAACACTAATATTATTAAACCCACCACAGATCCATTCGCCATGGTTATTGTACAAAGATCTTACCTGAAAATATTTATCCTTAAACCATAAATTAGGCATCTGGATTATTTGCTTAGTCTTGATATGATATTTCACCAAGCCAGCGTTGCCTTCTAAACCGAAAATAAGGTGTTCTTTATCATAAGGCCTTATGCAATACACTAATAATTTATCTTTAATAAGCCGAATAGTATCCTTTTCACAACTATAGAATCCTGAATATGTTCCTACCAGTAATTCACCCCCTACTTTATAAATACTACGAACACTTTTATTTTTAAAAAAAGCTACCCATTTCCTCTGCTGAATTTCTTTCACTTCATTCTCTACCAAAGTAGAAAACTCAATTAATCCGTTGTTAGTAGATAATAAAACTTTATTTTCAGTTTTTTTAAAAATTACAGTAGCAGAAATTTTTATTTGCTCATTAAATATATTCTCTATCACCCTAAATATTTCAGGTTGGGGAAGTGTCTTTTTTTGCGGGTCTCCACTAGGAATAAGCTGTATCTCATCATTAAAGCAAAAAACTGCTGATATTGACTTGCCTAATATTTTAGCAACTGGCTGCAGTGTTTTCTTATTGTATATATGAATATCACCTCCATCAAGCAAAATACTGATATAGCGCGAGCTGACTGCCGACATACGAATATATCGTTCAAAACCAATATCATTCAATTTATTAAAATAAGTAACCGGACTCCATTTAATAGTCTTACCATTGAATGCTGCAAACCTATTATTGGTAAGAAATAAGAAAGCATTTTCATTATCGTCTACACTAAAGTGGAGCAATTCAATTGGCTTTTTAAAACCAGCTATGGCAGCAAAATCAATTCCTTTTTGCAATCCTTTTTGTTTGGTAAATATCCAAGCTTGACCACTATACGTTATAAAAACGGCCTCCCCTTTTTTATTTTTATACATTTTTGAAATCCAACTGTTCAACTCTAGGGTAGAGCTGATGCCAGAAATTTTATTGAATAGAAACAGTTTACTAGCTTTAGCGCAAATAATAAATTCGTTGTAACACAACAAGTGGTTGGGGATGGAATTATTAGGCAATTGAAATTTTTCGTATTCAACCAGCTTCACATCATTTCCATCATACCTACACAAGCCCTGGTTGGTAATAAACCAAATAAAACCCTCATCATCTTTACTCATATCGCCCAATTCCCGATTTAAGGAATTGGGAATATCAAAAAAACGATTCTCTATATTTTGTGAAACAGCCCTGAGCTCTAACCCAAAAATCAATATACATAAATTGATTAGGAAATAAAAAAATGGGGGTCTAGGGTGTTTCAACATAAATTTCTTTACGATATATGAATTATTCTGGCCTAATAGTCCACTTGATTTTAAACACCCCTATTGATTCAATAAGCATAAATGGTTCAATTAAAACGAAAGATATTGCATTCTCTACAATTGAAGTAGACAATATTCACTTATTTCCATATTTTTACAATACACGCTCTTATTTAAAACCAGCGTTTTATCAAATGAAAAAAAACATCTTCCCAATAATCATTATATGTTGCATTTGCATGTCGTTTTTAACTTTTGAAAATGAACTAAAATGGCATACGAATTACGACAAAGCCGTAAAGGAAGCATCTACTAAAAAGCAACCGATATTGCTGTTTTTTCACGGAAGCGACTGGTGCCCTCCTTGTATTCAAATGCAAAAAGAAGTGTTTACCAACAAAGATTTTGTTGCTTTTGCCAGCAGCAAAATAGTTTTCTTAGATGTGGACTTTCCCTATAAAAATCCGCTGTCTGCCCAACAGCTTAAGCACAATATGGATGTTAAATTAAAATTCGGTCTCCCCAAAGAATTTAGAGAAGGGTTTCCACAAGTAATTATTATAGACGCAGCAGGAAAAATACTCTATCAAGAGAAAGGCTATGATGGCAAAGGTGCCGCTCATTTAACCGAAAAAATCAATGAAGCTATTGCAGCGGCTGCTACATAATAAATGAGCCTAACGTTTTAATTAAATACTACTTCATAATAAATGGTTTTGTAAAGATCTCCTGCCAACACAAGCTTTCCATCATTTACTGGAATAGATGCACCCGTTCTATTACCACTATGATCAAGTATATACAAGGTTGCAGCCCCTTTTCGCAGCAGCTTAATTTCCGTATTCACTGGCTCTAATAAAATAGGTGCTTTACCAAGATTCAACAATTGAGTAGTATCTGCATTAAATGCCATATCAGTATTTTTCGCCCTCGCCATTGTAGTGATCAATAGTCTTTTACAATGGCTTAGTGACTGTATTTTATCGAGACTATTCACCAATACTATGGCAAAATTGTTACTGGTACTAATTTGCATATCGCGCAACTGAATTTGCGATTGATTGCCAAACCCAACCACACCCTGCGTACCAGCAGTATTAATAGAAAAATAACCCTTACCCGAATAATCCCATAGTAATTGCCCTGTATTGGATTGGACTGTTTTTTTACTACTGTTAATATAGTTTTTCCAGCCCTCACTAAAATTTGCTTTTGGGGCATCAAAGGAAAGGGTTACAGGCCCTACACCTAACACGGCTTCTGGCATTTCAGTTTTAAAACTTTTTACATCAAACCCCTGCACTGTTTTGTCTTTTATGCTAACAATACCCATACTTAAATCACTTAGCTGAATATTGCGATTTATAATTGACCTACCCTCTTTAATATCTTTTCTATAAATCATGGCTGCCAATGCGGGATAGAGCGACAATTGCGAAGGAGAAGTTACATTGTAAATGCCGTGACTTTGAATGGTATTGGTAAAATCTCCATAATCCATAGCAAAGGAATAGGAAGCATCCCAACCTTGCAAACCCATTCCATAAGCGGCAATAATAGGGGCGCTTTCTGCTACCCATTCCGTTGGTATTAATTCCATCCATTCAGATATCTGAAAGGGGCGATTTTGTACTTGTTGAAAACCTGTACTCAACAACCCTGAACCAGGATTACTAACCATGGCTGTATTCGTAAATTTTCCAGTTTTTAATTCATGCCCATCACCACCTCCAAAATAATTATGTCTATCTATTACTCCCACTTTATAATCTGCATGCAGGTTATATAAATGAGTAAGTCCAGAACCTGCTTGCCAACAACTGGCAACAATGATTCCTTTATAACCTGTTTGTCGCACCGCTTTCTCAAAACGCTGGTAAAACTTTAATTGTTCTTCATATAAAAAGCCCATCTTGAAAGATATAGTCCTTATTTTTCATCTGCAAAAAACCATGTTTACCAGCAGGCTTATCCAGCCAACTACTCATATTAATGGCACTGTTTTTTTCAACAGCAACGGGTTTAAATGGGTACCAGTTCTGCTGGGCATAACCGTTGTAATGTAGGAATGAAAGAAATAGTAATGCTGTAATAATACACTTCATAAAAAAAATTAAATACTTAAAAATTGTTTGAGTTGATTATTCTAAATGCGTTATAATATTTTAGTGGAAATTCATGAAACTATATTATTAAAATCGCAATGCCATTAGGTATTTATAGCTCTCTTCTATACATTGCATGGGCAGAGGATGTTGATCTATTTCTACCGTATAATACTGCACACCCGATTGAATGGAATGCGCAAATATTTTTTTAAAATCAATGGTACCATACCCAGGGCAGGTATATGATTTCTCAGGTGTACTGTCCATATCTTTCACATGAAACATAGCCACTCTATTTGGGTTTTTCTGCAAAATTTCAATAGCATCAGCACCGCCTTTGGTGCACCAGTATAAATCGAGCAACATTGATACATTTTCAGGATTGGTCTCTTGTAATAATACATCATAACCCCATTTAAACCCTTCTACGGGCAAAAATTCTTTATCGTGATTGTGAAATGCAAGTTTAATACCTTCTCTATTACAAATTTCACCCATTGAATTTAATGCGTTGGCTGCTTTTTGATAGTCGACTAATTTTTTATTATTCCCATCATCCATCCAAGGCCAATAACATACCAAGTACTTTTTATTGAGTTCCAACGACGCATCTATCATTTTTTTTAACGCATCTTCTTTACACATTTGCGCCATGGCACTGCCGCCACAAAGCGACTCAAGCCTCAACTCTTTCATTACTTTTTTAAAATAATTAAGGTCGTTTCCATAATGCCGAGTATATTCAAGGTGAGTATAGCCAATAGCTGCAACTTTGCGAAGCGACTGCTCCCAATCTTTTTTAAATTCAGCTTCAACAACACCCGTGATTAACCCAATTTTAGGGAGCTTATTCTTTGTTGCTGATGCGAATACCACCGATTCTGAGAGTGAAAGGGATAGACTACAAAGAACTGTTTGCTGTAAAAATTTCCGTCGTGAAGCATTTCGTTGAAGCATATTGGGCAATTAAACATAGAAGCATGGTGAACAGATATCTTACTTTAGCTAATAACGGGCAATACCCAAGGCTTTCTATAAACAGGTGTTATAAATGCATTGGCGGCTGAATTATTACCAAAATTATGCTTGGTATTATTCCAAATCAATTGCGATTTTGTTCGCAATGCAATATTGGCTGCGTGGGCATATTTGGCAACTAGACTACCGTTTTCAATGGAACAAGCAGGTGTATTGCGACTCTTAATGCAATCTATAAAGTTGGCCATATGTATATCGTGAGATCCAACTCCTACTTGTTTTTCTATGATGGGCACTTTGTGCTTTTTACTATCATTATCCCATTCTGGAAACAACTCCCAGCCATCCCTATCAATTACCAGCGTGGCATCAGTGCCTACAAATGCCAGTCCATAATTTCTTCCATAAGGTCCCACTTCACTGCCTGCCGTATGCTCCCAATTAATTAAGTAATCTTTAAATTGGAAACTTGTGTTCATAGTATCAAACGTTTCATGCGCAAAAGAAGGGCAGCAAAAATTACCTCCAGCAGCCGTTATAATATCGGGCATAACGGTGATATCTTTAGCCCAAAGTGCCATATCAATAAGGTGTACACCCCAATCCGTCATTAGTCCCCCTCCATAATCCCAAAACATACGCCAAGAACCATGAAATCTTGACGCATTAAAACTCCGTAATGGAGCGGGGCCCAACCACTTGTTAAAATCAACACCAGCGGGAACAGGGCTATCGGCCACTTTAGGCCTACCGATACCATAACTAAAATTAGCCCAAATATTTACTTTTCGCAGCACGCCTATTTTACCCGCTTTAATAAATTCAATCGCTTGCTTAAAATGTGCTCCACTTCTTTGTTGCTGTCCCACTTGTACTACCCGATTGTACTTATGCGTGGCTGCTTCCATCAGTTCGCATTCAGCTATGCTGTTGGCCAATGGTTTTTCAACATAAATATCTTTCCCAGCCTCACAAGCCGCAATAAATGGCAAGCAATGCCAATGGTCGGGCGTACCAATAATTACTGCATGAATATCTTTATTGTCCATTAATTTTTGGTAATCCTTGTATTTAATGGGAGCTATGCCTTGCAACTTTTCAACTTCCGCACATTTTTCCCCTAAAATATTTTCATCAACATCACATAAAGCCACGCAAACAACACCGGGTATTTTAAGCGCATTTTCTAAATCGTAAAAGCCCATACTTTTGCAGCCAACTAATGCAATATTTATTTTTTCATTTGGCAACAACGACTTGCCATTTACAATCAGAGGAGATAGAATAGATCCTGCTATTGCAGACCCAGCAGTAACCTTAAGTGTGCTCTTAATAAATTTTCTTCTTGAATGGAACATAAACAATCGTTTGAGGGGTAATAAAAATTGAATATAAAAAATTATTCCAACCCAAAGTACTGTACTGTGCTGCTATTTGGGGGAATATAATGGATGGGCAAGATATTAGGCACAATGATTTATACTAAAACAGTCATTCTGCCTATCTTCGTTTTAAATATATATTATGGAGTTTCTGCAACAACTGAGATTAAGCGAATTAAATAAAGGCGCGTCAACGGGAGTAAATTGGATAGATAGTTCTGCAGAGCCATTTAGCACATCATCCCCAGTTGATGGCAAACTGATAGGCAGGGTAATGGGTTCAGATAGAGAGGCTTATGAGCAAGTAGTGAGTAAATCAATCATAGCAGCTAAACTGTGGGCAAAATGGCCAGCCCCTAAACGAGGAGAAATTGTTCGCCAAGTTGGTGAAGCACTAAGAACTTACAAAGAACCACTGGGAAAGCTGGTTAGCTATGAAATGGGGAAAAGCTTACAAGAAGGCTATGGCGAAGTTCAGGAAATGATTGATATCTGCGATTTTGCGGTGGGTTTATCGAGACAATTATACGGACTCACCATGCACAGCGAAAGACCGTTGCATAGAATGTATGAGCAATGGCATCCACTGGGTGTAGTGGGTATTATTTCTGCATTTAATTTTCCTGTAGCTGTATGGAGCTGGAATGCAGCATTGGCATGGGTTTGCGGCAATACAACCATTTGGAAGCCCAGTGAAAAAACACCGCTTTGTGGCATTGCCATTCAACATATTGTGGCAGATGTATTTGAAAAAAATCAAGTACCAGAAGGCGTTAATTGCCTTGTTCAAGGAGGCCGAGAAGTAGGTGAATGGCTAAGCCATGATGCCCGTATTCCTTTAATTTCAGCTACTGGTTCTACCAGAATGGGTAAGGCTTTAAATGCGGTAGTAGCAGCAAGATTGGGAAAAACAATTTTAGAATTGGGTGGTAATAATGCCATTATTATTTCTAAAGAAGCCGACCTTGATATGGCGCTTATTGGTGCTGTTTTTGGCGCCGTTGGCACAGCGGGACAACGCTGCACCACTACCCGCAGATTAATTATACATGAAACGGCATATGAAATTTTTAAGTTGAAACTGGCAAAAGCATATACCCAACTTAGAATCGGAAACCCGTTAGACGCAAACAACCATGTAGGTCCTTTAATTGATACCGATGCTGTAAATAGTTACCTTGCCTCTATTGCAAAGTGCAAAGAACAAGGTGGTAATTTTATTGTTGATGGCGGTATCATTACGGGAGCTGGATATGAAAGCGGTTGTTATGTAAAACCTTGTATAGCTGAGGTAACTAATGAAATGGACATTGTACAACAAGAAACTTTTGCGCCTATTCTCTACCTAATGAAATATAATAATCTAGATGAAGCCATTGCTATGCAAAACAATGTACCACAAGGGCTTTCATCGGCTATAATGACCTTACATATGCGTGAAGCCGAACTATTTTTATCTGCCAGTGGAAGCGATTGCGGAATTGCCAATGTAAATATCGGTACCAGCGGTGCAGAAATTGGCGGTGCTTTTGGCGGTGAAAAGGAAACCGGTGGTGGAAGAGAAAGTGGCAGTGATGCTTGGAAAGCCTATATGCGAAGACAAACCAATACCATAAATTGGGGAAATAGTTTACCCTTGGCTCAAGGTATTCAGTTTGATTTGTAAAATTGAAGGATGGTGGGATATTCCTCTGGTTTTAGCGCATCATACAGCCTACGAGAACAGGCTTGCTGGGCTGGTAAAGTATTATCCTGTAAATAAACTGCGGCAGAAAGTTTTACACCTGAATCATTACTCTTGGCAAATATTTCGCAAGCCGATACATTGGGGATGGATATGATTTTTTGTTTCACCAACTCTAAATGTACATTGTATCCCGCAATTTGTACTGCCCCATCCTTCCTACCATTGAGTGTAAACTTGTTTTCTGACACTATTTTAATTTGATCCATTATTTCAAATTCCTTTCCACTTGCTTGATGAATAATACTGTTTTGGTTAACTTGAAAACGCCAATAATCAAATAAAGCAAAAGCCTGATCTGCTGATTTCCTATACCCCACTCCTGCCGTTTCTGTACTACCATATATTTCTGTAATTTGAAAACCTTGGTGCGTGAGCGACTGATACAAATGGTTGTTTAACGGTTCTGATGCAGATATTCCCCTACAATTTACAGGCTGCTGATTCAAAGAAGCATAGAGATAATTCCAAGTGAAAGGAGTTGCAATTACCAGCGAATTACCATTGAGTTGCTCTTTAGTAACCGCATTGGAATATATTACTGGAATATTCCAAGCATTTGGCAGCATTATCGTAAATAAAAATCCATAAATATGGTTGTTGGGTACCAAGCTAATAATATTACTGGGCTTGGGAATAATGGTTTGCAAATAATCAACCTCAAATGCCAGCCATTCAAGGGAATGCGTAATAAGTTTTGGCGCTCCAGTAGTACCCGATGTTTTAAAAGTAACCCATTCATTACATTGATGGCGAACATGCAGAATGGCTTCCGTCCATCCTTGCAAAGTGTGGATGCGCAATAAAGCAGGGGGTTCTGGAATGTCAAATAAATGAAAAAAAGAATTGGTGTAAGCGGCCAACTCCATAACTTGAATGGAGCTCAATCCTAAATCTTTAGAAAATTCAATGGATTGGTTTGCATTGAGATAATCAAAGCCAAAAGAATCATTGCTCACCTTCTTAATAAAGTTGAATAAAATTTGTTGAACATTATGGGGGGTCCAAAAAAACATACACTAATTAAGGGGAATATGCATGGTAAATACAGCTCCCCCATCATTATGCACTTCAATAGTTCCTCCATGTGCAACTACAAACTGCTTAACAATAGACAAGCCCAATCCAGTTCCAGCCGCTTTTTCATACGTAATAAACGGATCAAATAAGTTGCGTAATAATAGTTCTGGAATACCAGTGCCATTGTCTTGAACAATAATTTGAACAGCATCTAAAAGTTGACCAGCCTTGAGCTTAATAATAGGATGATTCGTTTTTTTATCACGTAAAACTTCGGCAGCGTTATTAATTAAATTGGTAATAATGCGCTTGAATTTACTCTTATCAGCCTGAATAATTAAATCTGGCTCTATTGAAACATCAATTTTTAAACTGGGGAATTCTTTTGCAACTGTTGATAAATCAATGGCTTCATTCACCAACTTTAAAAAGTTGAGGGGCATTTTTTTAACGGGTGCTTCCCTTAGGAAGTCCATAAAATCATCTATAATTTCTGAAGCCTGCTCACCAGCCTGATCCAATACGGGTAACCATTCACTTACCACACCTTCTTCTTGCATCATACCTGTAATGATGGGGATATTTTTTATGGGACAACGTAAATCGTGCATTAACATACTAATGGCTTTGCCAGCAGCAGACAACTTCTCTTTCTCTAAAAGTTTCACCTGAAGCTCTGCATTACAAATAGCTTTTGCTGCGTTGTGAACAAAAAGTTTGAGCAAATAAAGTTTCTCTGTTTTTAAATTAGTACCCTTTTTCAGGGCTGCAAAAACCACATAGTTTTCTAGCTTAGCAAAAATAATTTCATTGGACTGAATCAGGTTTTCAGAGGAATTTGAAAATGCTTTTTCAATCATCTCTTGCAATAGGGTTTCATTTACTTTTTCTTCTAATGAGCCAATTGAAAATATTTTTTCATAGGTTCCGTCTTTGTGCATTTTACCTAAAAGTGCAGTATCGGTTTGAGAATAGCCAGCCAACTGGTCTAAAATATTTTTTAGCAGCGGATTGAGGTGATTCTCCGATATATTGATATTGGATATCGCTTCAATCAATTGCTCAAGATTACGCAGCTTATTGTAGTCGTCGGTTGCTTTTGTGGCCAGTTGCACTATTTCCTCAGAAGCATAGGGCTTACAATGATATCCAACATTCTGTCCCGCCTTGGCTACTATATCATTAATAGAAGTGTCGCTATAAGCGGTTACAAAAATAATTTCTGCTTTATTTTCAATCTCCCGAATTCTAACAGCTGTTTCCAGTCCATCCCAACCAGGCATGCGCATATCTAAAAAAACAACGGCATAAGGCTCGCCTTCACTGATACTTTTTTTAATTTTCTCCAGCCCCTCAATACCGCTAGAAGCTTTGTCAACCCTAAACTTTGGCATATTGCTAGACCGGTGTTCAATAGCTGATATTTCTTCGTCAAAAAGAATACTAGCCGCCATGTCTAAAACTTCATTGGACTTAGATTTTGGCACAAGAATTTCTTCAATATTATCTCTTACCATCTCTTCATCGTCTATAACCAAAACCCTTGTATTTATTTGAATATATTGCATATTGTACATTTTATTTTTACCTTATTAGTAAATTTGAATCACTACTTATTGAGTTATTGGGTTATTGAGTTACGATGCTATTTTAAAAGTGAGTATTGCAGTAGCTCCTTTCCCTTTTCCATCGCTAAGTAATTCAAGCTTTCCTTGGTGACTTTCAATTATGGATCTACAATTATAAAGTCCAATACCTGAACCAGATTCTTTAGAAGTAAACCCGCGTTTAAACAATTGATCAGCCGTTTGGGTTTCGAATCCAGCTCCATTGTCGGTCAACTTTATCTCCACCCAATCTGTATATTCTGCAGTAACAATCTTAATTTTCTTTTCTGAATACGGGTTAGTTTCAATCATTTCAACACTTTCAATACTTTCCGAAGCGTTTTTAATAAGATTTAAAAAAACTTGCATCAACCTTGTTTTATCGCCTTTCACAGGAGGAATACTTATAGGAATATCAACTTCTATCTCAATTCCTTTTTTAACCAAACTCGGTAAAATCATTGCAATACTATCGTTGATAACCGAACGAATATTAATGCTCTCACGTTCAACAGAATACCCTTTGATATACTGCCTTTGAATGGCTAATATTTCAGAAATATGGGTTATGATTCCCATTTGCTCCGTAATAATTTGATTGGCTTCATTCACACTTTTCTCTTGGTTTTTTGCAATTGCTGCAACCATATCCATCATAGCATTTGTTTTAGCACTTCCAATGCCTGGCTCAAAATGGTGTTTGTTTTTTTCAAGAAAACTCCATAGGCCTAGCAAGTTTTTATGATCGGAATAATTCAAATGATTTTTTATTCTATTTATATAAGAACCAAAGCCTACTACCGCGTTACCTATATCATGCAAAATACCCGAAGCCATTTCAAACTTGCTTTGCTCAACTGCTCTTTCTTGCATTGCTTCCCTAATCAAATTTTCCTTTTCTTGTAATTCAGTTATATCATCAAATACAAAGCTGAAAGTATCTTCATTAATTTTGTTGATGGTGAAATAAAAAAAACGACTTATTTTTTTTTGATTCACAAAGAATTGAATTAAATAATTCTCCTGCTGTACAATGGTTCCCGTCTTTTCCTTAAACTGTTTAATCCTAACCAATAAATCAGGTGCAATTTTTTGGAGCAGGTCAAAAACATTATTACCACTTAACTGAAATTGTAAAAACAATGGCATCAATAGTTGAACACCTTTGGCATTCATTTGCTTTAGATTACCCAATACATCAGTCTCCACCAACCCGATAGGGATTTGATGAATAATAAAAATAATTTTTTGGAGCTGTTGTTCTACGGTCTCTTTTTCCATATTCAGGAGAATCAATATTTATGCACCAGCATATATTGATGTTGAAAAGCAGGAGATTTTAATAGTCTTAGGCGAACCCTAGTTGGTGTTGTAATATGAGTAAATAGATAGTCTAGCTCTTCATCTAATTCCACTTCTTTGTATTTCTCTGATACCATAAAATTATTGGTACAAGGAGCAATTTGTGTGAAAAATAATTTTCCTACGGCATAAGTAGGATCTATACCTGTAATTACAGACTCTTGCTTGTTGTAAAAAACAACTTCACCATCGGCATTCATTTTCACCATCCCAAATGATAGTTCATCATACTGAGAGGGGTCTTGACTTTCTAACCAACTAAGGATTTCAGGAGTAGAGAATGTGGCATTCATAACTAATAAATTAATTGTTTTAAAATTAGCAACCGGATTTTGCACAATTTCTAATTTTAAATTTCAATGCCACTATTTATTGCCATAAAAATTTATCGGAATTTATGTAGTAAAAAAACTACATCATAAAAAATTATTTTCTTTCTATAAGTTGGTTCCTCTTAATTTAAAGTTTACTGTGAATTGGTGAAATAAATTCTGTTGATAAAAACCAGTAGCATATCTAATATGTATTTTTTTATGCAAGAATCCTATACCAGCAGTTGTGCCATTGAATCCACTACTGGTATTAAAAATATTCAAATCTTGTCTGCGTAAAAAATTATACCCAAAAGTTAATTCAACTTTTTCAGTAAGATAAATTTGTGCACTTAGTATCAATCTAACAAATAATTTCTGCAGCAAAGAGGCGGTTCTCAAGTCACCATTGCTAGCATTGAAATTTGAGTCCGCATAAAAAATCTGTAGGCTTTGTAAATTATGAGCAGTAAGTGAAAATTGAACAGGTGCATGAGTGAGCTTTTTACTTAGCCCCACTTGAATATCAAAAGGTAGTTCCTCCTTTTGCTGCAAAGGCGCATATTGATTTAGTTGAACGCCTAAATTTTTCACTAAAACAGCTGCTTGAAAAAAACGGGATGTGTCAGCATACAAAATTGCTATATCAAAGGCAAAAGCGGAGGATCGGTATCGCCCATAATTAGAATGTAAATACTTACTGGTAATGCCAAGCCAAAACCTTTCCTTGTATTGCTTTGCTACCATGAGTTGTAATGCATAATCTACTGGACGAATATTCCCCCATATTATTCCCGATGCATCGGTTTCAGTAACACTTCCATAATTCAAGTATTTAATGCCTGCACCAATTAAAAAATCTAACTTAGAATTATAAATAGCTGTAGTAGCATTTAAGTTTCTAATGCCAGCTAAAAAG
>JAAFJB010000049.1 GCA_013297995.1 Chitinophagales bacterium
TTTAAAGTTTTTTCCGGTCGCCATATTTGCCTGTATAAATCCCTTGGCAAATACATCATTGGTATTAAATAAACCATTCCCGTCTTTGTCAGTTACTGCCCATTTGCTTCTATAAATTAGCCTTATATTGGCAAAATAATTTTCTGCTTCGTACTGAACCCTAAAATTCGCCATATGCTTGCTTCTATTGGCCAATCCAATATATTCAGCTCTGCTTAATTTACTGCTAAAGCCATTGGCATCGCGGGTAAATACTTGTCCATTTTTAATTCTATTTATTTCATCTCGATCACCAGTGAGCAGAAATTGGTATCCTCCAGCCACTCCCCATTTTTTATTAAATGAATATTTGATATCTGTTTCTATTCCTCTGGTAAATGCATTTTTTACATTTAAGTAGCTGAAAATTTGTGCCCCACCTGTTCTATAAGCAACCAATCTACTGTCAATTAAATTTTCAATGGTATTACTGAAAATATTCGCAGTAATAGAGAGCGCTGTGATGGGATTGTAACTGAGTCCAATATTTATTCCAGTTGAAAATTCAGGCTTTAATTCACTTAAACGATAAAAATCGCTTTCGAGGCTAGAAATTTGACCAATTCTATTCAATTCTCCAATAATTTTCTGCGCTTCTACCGTACCAAATACACTGTAGCTGCCCGCTGCAGTATTGGTGAAGTTTAAGTATAGTTGCCTAAAGTCAGGAGCTTTGAACCCCCTGCCAATACTGGCTTTCAACGAAAATTTTGGATTGAATTTATATTGGAATGCTAATTTGGGACTAAACGCTGCTGCAAACAATTCATTGTGATCGTACCTAGTGCCAGCAACAATAGTGAATGCATCTGAAGGCTTCCATTCTGATTGAATAAATGCGTAGCCAATGCGATTGGTTTTTGTATTACTACTTTTATCATAACGCGTGCTATTGGCTGTTTCAATAATATAGCCTGCGCCAGCGGTAAGCGATATTTTTTTGTGTAGTATAAAATCAGTTTGGTTTTCTGCTCTTGCAAAACGTTGTTTAAAAAAATCGGTATAAGGTGTTCCATTGCTGGTGAGTAGTTGCTGCTCTGCACTAAACTCAGTTGCATAAATACGGGTATTATTCGTAATTTTTTCGTTCAGTTGATGTGTTAATTGCACCGTAGTATTGATGTCTTTATTTTTTTCTAATCCTTCCGATTGAATTACCGTTCCGTTGTTGTTGACTGAAATAATATTTTTAATGCGCTCGTTGTTGAACCGAAGATTGACGGAAAGAATTGTTTTATTATTAAATCGATAACCAATATTGTGTTGCTGCGTAAATCTTTCAATGGGAGCAATCGCTCTTTCGTTGCTATTAGGCCTGATACTAAAACCATCTGTTCTGTAAAAATTACCAAAACCTTGGTAGGTAAAATTGTTTTTTCTAATACTTCCATTTAAAGATAAATCAGCGGTATTAAAACTACCGTAGCGCATAGAGAATTTTAGTGCGTTTGTTTTTGGTTTATCGGTAATGATATTTATTACACCTGCCATGGCTTCGCTGCCATAGAGGCTGGAAGAGGGGCCTTTTACAATTTCAATTTGTTTGATATTGCCAACCGTAATTCTTTTCAAATCGAGCACACCGCCCGTTCTGCCAATAAGGGGTTCACCATCAATAAGTATTAAGGTATAATCTGGATTCAATCCTTGCATTTGCACACCAGATCCAAAAGCAGCGGTTAAAAATAAGCCTGTTTGTTCCTGTAAAATGTCATTGAGGCGAAGAGAGCCAGCTTGAAGAATTCTTTGTTGGTTGATGATGGTAACAGGTACAGCTACGGTACTTATTTTTCGTTCTGTTTTTGTGGCGGTCACCACTATTTCATTGCCAGTACCAGATAATGTATCCAATTGTTGTGATTGCACGGTAATTGAATACAATAATCCCAAAAAAACACCACCAAACCGAAGCAACATAATGCATTATTAGGCTGCAAAATTGAATGTGAAGTTATTTACAATTGTCATGATAATGTAGAAAGCTATTAACGACTGGTTTTTTTACAGAATAGTGACAATTCAACCGTTTTTTAAGGAATATTCAAATATTTGTGAACTTGTAAGCTCAATTGCCACTTAGGATTTTGCTGAATATAGGTAAGAATCAGCGGCGTAATTTCGGCGGCTTTATCCCATTCCGGTTGGAGGTAGAGTTTACAGTTTTTATTTACTTGGGCTGCATATAATTCAGCCCAGTCAAAATCGCTTTTATTGAATACAATAATTTTTAATTCATTGGCTTGTGGAACGATTTCGGGTAATGGTGGTTTAAATTTTTTGGGAGATAAGCAAATCCAGTCCCACTCGCCACTTAATGGAGAAGATCCCGATGTTTCAATATTGGTTTCAAAACCAATATTGTGTAATTTAAGGGTTAATTCATCTAAAGAGTGCATCAGCGGCTCACCCCCCGTAATTACAGCCAATCTTCCGGGAAAAGATGCAGCAGTGCTCACCAGTTTTTCAAGACCAATTTTAGGGTGCTTGTTGATGTCCCAACTGTCTTTCACGTCGCACCAAACACAACCCACATCACAGCCGCCAAGGCGTATAAAATAAGCAGCCCTGCCTTGGTGAAAACCTTCTCCCTGCAAGGTATAAAAAGCCTCCATTACGGGCAGAGAAGCATTTTGTAAACTAGCGTTTATATCCATTTAAAAACTAATAATTGGTCTATGGGCGATTTTGTAAATAGGCTTGCATGGTATTTTTAAGTAAACCGGCAATGGTCATCAAACCAACACCACCTGGAACAGGGGTGATGGCACTGCATTTTGGCGCAACCGATTCAAAATGCACATCGCCTTTAATGCGGAAACCTTTTTTTGCGGTTGCATCATCAACACGGGTAATACCCACATCAATTACAACAGCACCTTCTTTAATCATTTCTGGCTGCATAAATTCTGGCTTGCCAAGTGCGGCTATTACAATATCTGCTTGTTGGCAAATTTCAGTCAAGTTAGTTGTATAAGAGTTACAAAGGGTAACGGTACAATTGCCTTGTGGTAAATTACTGCTCAGTAGAATGCTCATGGGCCTGCCCACAATATTACTTCTGCCAATTACAACAGCGTGTTTGCCTTTGGTTTGAATATTAAAAAATTCCAGCAATAATAAAATACCATATGGGGTAGCTGGAATAAAGGTGGGCAATCCTTGCACCAGTTTTCCAATATTGGAGGGATGAAATCCATCTACATCTTTGCGTGGGTCGATGGCTTCAATCACTTTTTGTTCAGAAATATGCTTGGGCAGTGGCAGTTGAACCAAAATACCGTCAATATCTAAATTCTCATTTAACAAACAAATGGTTTGAAGTAGATCGGCCTCATCAACTGAATCTTCAAATCTGACTAAGGTAGATCTAAAACCAGTTTCTTCACAATTCTTTACTTTGCTGGCAACATAAGTTTCACTGGCTCCATTGTTGCCAATTAATATGGCAGCAAGATGTGGTGCGGGTTTCCCTGCTGCCGATAAAGCTGTTGTTTGGGTTTTGAGCTCGGCCTTCACGGCTGCCGCTGCTATTTTTCCATCGAGTACTAACATGGGGCAAAATTATTTCAAATAAAGTGGAGCGACTAATTTTTTTACAGATTGTTGTACTTGTGTAAATCCAAGTACTTTTGTAATTCTAATAAAAATTGTATGGAACAACAACCGAATAACCAGTTAAATATTGAAATAAGTGAAGAAATGGCGGAAGGTGCTTATGCCAATTTAGCCATTATTACCCATAGCAATGCAGAATTTGTGATTGACTTTGTAAATGTGATGCCTGGTACGCCTAAGAGCAGGGTGAAGTCGCGCATTATTTTTACCCCCATGCATGCCAAGCGGTTTATGAAGGCACTGGAAGAAAATATTGAGCGATTCGAAGCCGCCAATGGTATGATACAAGATTTGGAGCAAATAGAAATTCCGATGCACTTTGGAGGACCAACGGCACAAGCATAGGGTATTGATATGCTTCTATTAAGGTTGCTTATATCAACCCTTGGTCGGCAAAGCTGTAATAGCCTTCATTGCTTACAATAATATGATCTGTGACTAAAATGTCAATTAATGCTGCTGCATTTTTAATTTTTTTAGTCAATAATTCGTCCGCAGTGCTTGGTTTCAGGTTGCCGCTGGGGTGATTATGACATAGAATAATGGCAGTTGCATTATTCTCCAAAGCTTTCTTTAAAATAATTCTGGGGTCGGCAACGGTGCCAGTAATTCCGCCTTGACTAATGATTTCAAAATGCACAATTTTATTGCCTCTGTTGAGGAATACCACTGCAAAAACCTCTTGTTGTAAAAATTGAAAACTTGCTTGCAAATAGGCGGCCACATCCCTACTGCTGCCCACCCTTTCTTTTTTTTCGGAAGCTATATTTCTTCTAACGCCCAATTCAAGCGCAGCCGCAATACCAATGGCTTTGGCTTCTCCCAACCCTTTTATTTTTAGGTTTACCATTTCTTTTACGCTTAAGGCGGCTAATTTTTGTAAGTCGTTGTCGGCAGCCATTAAAAGCGATCTGGCAATATCAAATGCAGTGGCATTAACAGTGCCAGTATTGATTAAAATAGCCAATAATTCTGCATTGCTTAGAGAAGGAGTTCCTTTCAGGAGCAATTTGCTTTTGGGCTGGTCGTCTACCGCCCATTCTTTAATAGAAAATTTTCTCATAATACAAACAAGTGGAAAATCAAATTACAATTTCTTAACCTAATAATTATCTTCGCACCACACTACAACTTTATGAACCCTTCTGTTAAGATATTTTCCGGCACTGGTTCCAACAAACTGGCAGAGCAAATAGCCCAAAGATTTGGTGCTTCTATTGGTAAAATCAACATTCAAAAATTCAGTGATGGTGAATTCCAGCCTGTATTTTTAGAAAGTATCCGTGGCGATTATGTTTTCTTGGTGCAGAGTACCTATGCGCCAACTGACAATCTGATGGAGTTATTGCTGATGATAGACGCTGCCAAGCGAGCAAGTGCTTACAAGATTATAGCGGTAATTCCTTATTATGGCTTTGCTAGGCAAGATAGAAAAGACAAGCCTAGGGTTGCCATTGGAGCCAAACTAATAGCTACTTTACTAGAAGCAGCTGGAGCCGATAGAATCATTACCATGGATTTACATGCTCCGCAAATACAGGCATTTTTTGATGTGCCAGTTGATCATCTGGATAGTTCAGCTATTTTTATTCCTTATATAGAGCAGCTAAAATTAGCAAACTTAACTTTTGCTGCTCCCGATGTAGGAAGCACCAATCGTGTAAGAGAAATTGCCAGTTATTTTAGCGCTGAAATGGTTATTTGCGATAAACACCGTAAGCGAGCTAATGAAATTGCCAGTATGGTGGTGATTGGGGATGTGAAAGACAAAGACATTATTTTGGTAGATGATATTTGCGATACAGGTGGAACACTCGCAAAAGCTGCCAGCCTCTTGCGAGAAAAGGGGGCTAAAAGTGTTCGTGCATTAATAACCCACCCTGTTTTAAGTGGGAATGCCTACGAAAACATTGAAAACAGCATATTAGAAGAGCTGGTAGTATGTGATACCATTCCATTGTTAAAAACCTCTCCCAAGATAAAAGTGATATCGGTGGCCGATTTATTTGCCATCGCCATCCGCAATGCGTATGAAAATAAGAGTATTACCAGTCTTTTTATTCATTCGCAGTTAAAGGGGAGGGGGAAATAGACTGAATTTGAATCTTCTATATGTGTAAATACCAAGATTCCCTTACCTTTGCCGTCCAAAAAATAAATTAAAATGAATACAATTACAATCGAAGGTGTTCTGAGGATCGAACATGGCAAAAAAGCTGCCCGCCAAATTCGCTCTCAAGAAAATGTGCCAGGTGTAATTTACGGGGGTGCTGCGGAAATTAATTTTTACGCTGCTGCTAAGGCTTTCAAGCCATTAGTGTACACTGGTGAATTTCAATTGGCTGAAGTAAATATTAGTGGAAAAAAATACAAATGTATTTTAAAAGACCTTCAGTTTGATAAGGTTCAAGACAACTTGATACATATTGACCTGCTTGAGTTGGTAGACGATAAAAAAGTAGTTGCAACACTACCCCTGAAATTTACAGGAACTTCTATAGGCGTTAAAGGGGGTGGTAAATTGGTTACTAAAATGAAGTCCCTCAAAATTAAAGCCTTACCCAAAGATTTAGTTTCAACTATTGAGGTAGATATTACCAACCTAGATTTGAATGGCAATATTCGTGTTGAAGATGTGAAACCCTTGAATATGGAAATTCTAAATTCACCTCGTATACCTATTGCTTCTGTAGTAATGACACGCCAGCTTAAGCAAGACGAAGCCACTGCTGCAAAAGACGAAAAGAAAAAATAATTGCCAACGGCAATACCTTATAACCCGCTTCTGTAAAAAGAGCGGGTTTTTTATTTAGCAAGTGGTACTGAAAAAGAAAATGTACTGCCCACCCCCAGTTCAGTACTCACCCAAATATCTCCCTTGTTTTTTTGAATAAATTCTTTACACAGTTTTAAACCCAATCCTGTTCCTTTTTCTTTATTGGTTCCTGTAGTAGATTTTACTAGTTCATTGGTAAAAAGTTTGTGCAACTGTAAATGATCCATTCCTATGCCTGTATCTTTAATAGAAATAGTGCAAAAATCATTTTTAGTGGATGTTGTGATAAAAATAGTCGATTTTTTGTGACTAAATTTAATTGCGTTTGTAAATAGGTTTCTGAGTATAATTTTTAAATGTTCAGCATCAATGCGAACCAAGATATCAATTGGGGTATAACTTATTTCAATTGCCTTATTCAAGGCAGTTTGTTTTAATAACTCAATAATCTGTAGGATGTAATTGCTGAGTTTTAAATTAGTTGGATTGGTAGCAATGCCATTGAGTTGGGTTTGACTCCAAGTGAGCAGATTGTTCATATTCACCTGAAGTTGCTCTATTTCTCTGGTAAAATGTATGCACATTAATTGAAATTCCTCAGCTGATAAATGCTGCTTGTTTACTAAGTCTAGTGTGGCTTTAAGTTGGCCAACAGGTGCTTTCAAATCATGTGCAATAATAGAAAATAATTTTTCCTTGGTTTGATTGGCAAGTACCAATGCGTCATTTTTTTGTTCAATCAATTTTTGATAAGTGTACTGGGCATATTTAAAATATTGCACAGCTACAATAAAAGAAATCATTGCACAGGTATAATTAAAAATCATTTTACCTTGAGGTACTTTCTCAAATAGAGGCGTTTGAAAACCATCCACTTTTATATAGAGGTATAACAAAGCGTTAATAAAAGTTACAAATAAGATGAATTTTTTTTTAGAATAAAAAATTAGTGCTGCAATAATATTTACTAGTAATAATTGTTCATTTCCATTTCTATACAAAAGTGCTTGAGCAAAAAAAATAGCTGTAGAAAAAAGAATTAAAATAGATCTTGCTAATAAAAATTTTCCTTTTGAATGAATGAGATAAGTAAGCAGCCCCCCTGCAAATAATGCAAAGTTAAAACTAGAAAGTAAGTACCTAGTGTTTACTAAATTCATAATACCAAAAAACAAGAAAAATGGAATATTTACTATAATTGCAAGATTGATACCCTGTGTTTTTTTCTGTTCTAAAAAATCCATCTCTGCTGATACTCCCAAATTCATCAATACCTTCCACCAACTTATAAATCGTTTTTTCACTTTTAGTAGAATTGTAGGGTTAAATTAGCCTTTTTTTTATTTCAGTTGCATTTTTTGTGATTGGCGGTTCAGCAACTAATTTTGTACCCATGCATAAATTTCTGATTATAGGTCTTGGTAATATAGGTGACGAGTACAAAAATACGCGACATAATATTGGTTTCAATGTATTGGATGCCTTTGTTCGCAAACACAATGGGTTTTTTAAGTTAGATCGGCTGGCGGAAGTGGCCGAAGTGAAGTGGAAGGGCAAAATCTTTATTTGTATCAAGCCAACAACTTATATGAATTTGAGTGGTAAAGCATTCAAGTATTGGATGGACAAAGAAAAGTTGCCAATAGAGCAGACCATTACTGTGGTAGACGACCTAGCATTGCCCTTGAATAAGCTTAGGTTGCGGGGATCGGGCAGCGATGCGGGCCACAATGGACTGAAAGATATTCAGTTAACACTGGGTACAGACCAGTACACAAAACTGCGATTTGGTATTGGAAATAATTTTCAAAAAGGTGGTCAAGTTGATTTTGTATTAGGTAAATGGCTACCCGAAGAGCAGGCAATTATCCATAAAAAAGTGATAGCCTGCGCTGAAATAATAGAGGCATTTGCGGCCATTGGCCTTGAAAAAGCCATGAATATGGCAAATAATTTAGCATTTATATAATAAATCAGTGCCTTTCATAGTTATATACAGTGGAAATATAATACAAGTAATCTGCACCGTACCTAAAGTTGATATGACTTAACCCTAGATTATTTGGTTGTTATTTTAAAAGAGCTGAACTATGAAAATTTTTTGCGTTGGCCGAAATTATGCCGATCATGCAAAGGAGCTGGGCAACGATATACCCGATGAGCCAGTCATTTTCATGAAACCGAAGACTGCATTATTGCAGTCTCATACGCCATTCTATTACCCTGAATTCTCCAACGAATTACATTATGAGGTAGAGTTGGTGCTGCGCATTTCTAAGAATGGAAAGTATATACCAGAGCGTCAGGCGCACAAATATTATGATGCCATTAGTATTGGGGTAGATTTTACAGCTAGAGACATTCAATCAGATTTAAAAAAGAAAGGCCTGCCTTGGGAGAAAGCAAAATCTTGGGATAATTCTGCTGTGGTAGCCGATTGGGTATTGCTTACACCCGAAATGTTGCAAGAGCCGATTCATTTTTCATTGAAGAATAATAAGGCGGTGGTGCAGGTGGGAGATACCAATGATATGATTTTTTCATTTAACCAGATAGTGGCTCATATTTCAAAATATTTCTCTTTAAACATCGGTGATTTGGTTTATACGGGAACACCTGCGGGAGTGGGTGAATGTGTGGTTGGAGATGTATTGGAGGGATTTTTTGAAGCACAAAAAATGTTTGAACTCGAAATTAAATAATGTTAACACCCAGCATATTATTACAGGCGTACCAACTCATGATTACAGCTAAATCTATGAGTGAAACCTACGATGCAAATCGTGCGGTATGTAAGTATGTGCATTCAACATCTAGGGGGCATGAAGCCATACAATTGGCGGCAGGTTTTCAGTTGTTGCCTACCGATTGGGTGAGTCCTTATTATAGAGATGATAGTTTACTGTTGGCGATTGGCTTTACGCCATATGAGATGATGCTGCAATTATTGGCTAAAAAGGAAGATCCATTTTCTGGAGGGCGATCTTATTATTGTCACCCCAGCAGTAAAGATGAAACACGACCATCAATTATTCACCAGAGTAGTGCTACGGGCATGCAAGCCATACCCACAACGGGTCTAGCACAGGGCGTTCAATATCTAGAAAAAAATTATACGGCAAAACTTCGCAAGTCGGCAGATGGTAAGTCGCCAGTGGTATTGTGTTCACTAGGAGATGGCTCTATGAGTGAGGGGGAAGTGAGTGAAGCATTGCAGTTTGCAGTATTAAAGCAGTTGCCTATTATTTATTTGGTACAAGACAATCAGTGGAGCATTAGTGCCAGTTCAGATGAAATCAGAACCATGAATGCGTATGAGTATGCTTGTGGTTTTAAGGGGTTGAAAAGAATGCAGTGTGATGGAAGTGATTTTATGCGTTGTTTTGAGACCATGGAGCAGGCGGTTAATTATGCACGCAATGAAAGAAAGCCGGTATTGGTGCATGCGAAAGTGCCGTTGTTGGGGCATCATACCAGTGGGGTAAGAAAAGAATTTTATAGAAGCAGGGAAGACCTTTTAAAACATGGCTTGTATGATCCTATTCCAAAGTTAAGATTGCTTTTAAATGGAGTTGGCTTTACCGATGCAGAAATAAACCAAGTAGAAACCAGTGCATTGGATTTGGTGCTAGAACATTTTAAAAAGGCACAGGCGGCGGGAGAACCAGATATCAGATCGGTGGAGGAGCATATTTTTGCGCCAACGGAAGTGAGGGAAGAGCGGGGAGAACGATCGCCCAAAAAAGGGGAGCGCATCATGATGGTAGATGCTGCATTGCATGCTATAGATGAATTGATGGAAGAGTATCCGGAAGCGGTATTGTACGGACAAGATGTGGGTGGAAGATTGGGTGGAGTATTTAGAGAAGCGGCAACATTGGCAGAGAAGTATGGCGACAGCCGAGTATTCAATACAGCCATACAGGAAGCGTATATTATTGGATCAACAGTGGGATTGTCTGCCATGGGAATGAAGCCCATTGTGGAGATACAGTTTGGCGATTATATTTATCCTGGATTGAATCAGCTGGTAACGGAAGTGGCAAAGTCCTGTTATTTATCGAATGGAAAATTCCCAGTGCAGATGTTATTGCGGGTGCCAGTGGGAGCTTATGGTGGAGGCGGCCCTTACCATAGTGGAAGTATAGAGAGTACCTTACTATCTATAAAGGGAATAAAAATAGTGTATCCATCCAATGCGGCTGATATGAAGGGGTTGATGAAAGCTGCGTTTTTAGATCCCAATCCAGTAGTGATGTTAGAGCACAAGGGATTGTATTGGAGTAAAGTGCCTGGAACAGATGATGCTAGGGCAACAGAGCCATCTAAAGATTATATACTTCCATTGGGGAGGGCGAATATTATATTACCGGCAGATATAGATAAGGTGAGGAAGGGGGAAACGGTTTGTGTTATTACGTATGGGATGGGTGTTTATTGGGCCAAGGCGGCGGCGGAGCGGTATCCGGGATGCATTGAAATTATAGACCTTAGAACCTTGTTTCCGTTGGATGAGGAGACCATTTTTACGGCTGTAAAGCGGCATGGTAAAGTGTTGGTATTGAGTGAAGAACAGCAGAATAATTCATTTGCGGAAGCATTATCGTTGCGTATATCGAATGATTGTTATCATTTTTTGGATGCGAAAGTAGAAGTGATGGGCGCTAAAAACCTACCAGCGGTACCTATTAATGTAGCTTTGGAAACGGCTATGTTGCCCACTGCCACTAAGGTAGCGGAGCGAATCAGTAAATTGTTGGCCTACTAGCATTCCTTTTTATTAAAACCCCTTATATTTGCAGCCCTTTGGCGAGGTAGCTCAGTTGGTTAGAGCGCAGGATTCATAACCCTGAGGTGATGGGTTCAATTCCCATTCTCGCTACACAAAACCTCTCAACGCAGTTGAGGGGTTTTTTTGTGGCTGAGCGATACGAGCTTGCTCGTAAAAGCGATGACACGAAAAAACCACACCGGCGAAGCCGTGGGGTTTGTGTAAAGCCCCACCCCAAGGAAAGTCGGCGAAGCCGACAATTCCCATCCTCGCTACAATATATAGTTGTTGGTTGTTGAAATTTTTTTAGTACAACTCCGCCTATAATTAGCCATTGGAATTCGTTTGAAAAGATAGTTTTTTCGTCATTAATTACTCAACGGCCGGACTTCCATTCTTTATTCTACACCTTTTGTAATAACGATTTTTTAGGAGTGTTAATTTAATGTTTTAAATACCAAGTCCTCTAAAAAAGCTTCAATATCTTTTGGTTTTTTATTTGCAAAATCACTCAGACGTGGTAAATGGTGCATAAAAAAATATTGTAGATGTGAGAGATCAATGATTGAACTGGCCAGTGTGTTTGGATATTTATATGATGGATTGTATTCTAAAAAAACTTCTGCTATTCTGCTGGATAAATCTTTAAAAGGTTTATAGAGCATATCTTTATTATTTTCATCCACGTCTTTCGACAAATAAGTTTTATTGCCCTCAGCAATGGCTATAAAGTATAGAGACTGATGATCAAATGCTCCAAAATTTATTTCTAAATTATCTTCCCATACCAAAATGTCAATTATTTTTTTTATCTTATCAGTAGGTGATGCAATATTATTAAGTTGAATAATAATTTGAAATTCAAGGTATGACCAATACCAACTTACTAAGTAGATCAGTAATTTATGTTTGTTTATAAAATACCTGTAAATAGTAGCTTCAGTTGTTTCAATTTCAATACATAGTTTTTTAAAGGTAAATTGTTCGTATCCTATTTTTGATATAAGGCTAATACTTTCCTTAATAATTTTTTTTCCTATATCTGTACTTTGAGGGTTTTTCAAGAAAAGCTTCTCATTAAGAGATGGGTTAAACTCAATGTTCATTCGTAAATATTTTCTTAAAATTAACTAAAAAACCCAAAAATAGAAGATTTTACTTACAAAAACAATAGCATTACTATTATATTTGTAATTAATACTATCGAATTTAAAATAAATAACCATGAAAAAATTACAAAGATTTTGTACTAGAAAAGCCATTTTCCAGCTTTACTTTTTAAGTGAAATAAAACAAAAAGAAAGTAGCAAAGGAAAAACCACTAATAAGCAATTTTATTTTGGTTACCTACTTGCTGTTTTACTAATATCGAGTTGTTCAGTAATACGACCAGGGGAAGTAGGGTTGAAGCAAAGATTGGGTAAGTTGTCTGATCAGGTTTCAACTGAAGGTACTATTTTTTTTAATCCGCTTACCAGTAGGGTGGTTAAAACATCTATTCAAACCAATGATTTGGAATTGTCTCTGAGCTTGCCCAGTAAAGAGGGATTAAGTATCACTTCACAAATATCAATTTTATACAGACTCGATAAAGACAAAGTATCGTCAGTAATAAGAACTTTTGGGCCAGATTATCGGAGTATTATAGCAAATGTTTTTAGGTCTGCATCTGCTGATGTCTGTTCTAAATTTTTCGCTAAAGATATGCACTCAGGTATGCGGGCGGACATTGAATTATCTATCAAAAACAAGATGGGTGAAACCCTTAATAAGAAAGGAATATTGATTGAATCAGTCTTAATGAAAAGTATTCAATTGCCCGACGGCTTAGCGGGCTCTATTGAAAGAAAATTACAAGCTGAACAGGATGCAATGCGAATGGAATTTGTTTTACAACAACAAAAAATGGAGGTAGAAAGAATTATCATTGAAGCAAAAGGTACAAGAGATGCCCAAAAAATAATAGCCGAGGGATTAACTCCTGAAATCATTAAAATTAGAAGTATTGAAGCTTTTATTCAATTATCTAAGTCTCCCAACACTAAAATTATTATTTCAGATGGTAAAACCCCTTTTTTAATCAATACAGAACAACATAAATAAATTTTTTAGTGAAAGAACTATTTATTCATATCCTAATAATTTAAAGAAGAAATGATATGTAGATTAGTATACACAACTGGGTTGAATAGTATGTCTAGTAAGAATGTAATTACACAGTAAAATATCTATTATTTAATTAGTTTTTTAAATAGTGATTAGTTGATCATGAATGGCGAAGTTGATAATGTAAATATATAATGCTATGACAACCAATTATAGGCAAATCAGTAAAAAAGTAAATATTCCTTTTAGCCCAGCTTCGTCATTAGGTTTAATAATGCCTTTTCATCCATCCATGTGGAACGATAGATCTATTGAGTCTGGACTCAATTTGGCAATATATTTTATTGAAAAAGAGTTGTATATTAAACATAGTATTGAAGACGCTAGTGCCATTTTAAGTAGGGTGAAAAATGTATTTAAAGCGTTAAATTTCAACTCCCATTGCAAAAGCGTTGCTGTAATACTTTCTCCTGATTCAACCAAAGTATTGTATCTCAATTATCCTGTTACGCTATTTGTATCAACTTGTAATCTTATTTCTATACTAGATTTGCTACCCCATATAATGCTGGAAACCAGCTTCTATTTACTTTTTATATGCAATGGTAATATTCGTTTATGCGAATATTACCATAAACAGCTCATTATTGTGCATGAGCATAAGTTAAATGAGGAAAGAAAAGAATTAGTTGATATAGTTGTAAACGTCTTTTCAATTATTTCGCTCATGAATAAGAATTGTCAAAAACCTATTTTTATTATTGGTAATAACAAACAAATAAATGATTTTAAAAGTATAGTTACTTACCCTGAAATTATTTTTAAAATAAAAAATATTGGGTTACATAATACTGCTGAATCTGTGGATATTATTGTTACAGAAATCATACAAAAATGGAGTTATTGGGTATCTAAATTTCATATTGGTAGAATCAACTTGGCAAGAAAAAATAATACAATTATATCCAATTACAAAAAAGTAGTAAATGCTTTGAACAACAGTGTTAATGGTTTAATATTATTAGATAGAAAGCTAATAAGTAAAATGACAAAATATAAACTAGAAAACAACTATTCTAATGAGTCCGAATTATTTATTAATCAGATCGAAAAATTTATTGAAAGAGGTAATTATGTTGTTATTAATGAAAAACCTTTACTAAAAGGATTGGGTGGAATTTTTTTACTTCCCAATACTTAGTTTTGTTAATCTAACGGACTTTAATTGTGATGAATAGTGTTGGTTCTGTGATTGATAATTTATTTAGTGATTTTTTAAGGAAAAGCATCATACACTAAGTAAAAATTTTAATTTGGTACTTATTTCGCTATGGCTATAAAAGCTTAATAAAATTTAAAACATGAATAACGAAGAACAGCGCATTATTAATCCTCAATGGAGGAAATGGGGCCCTTACCTTTCGGAAAGGCAATGGGGGACTGTAAGAGAGGACTATAGTGCTAATGGAGATGCATGGAATTATACGCCTTATGAAAACAGTCGCAGCAAAGCTTATCGTTGGGGCGAGGATGGAATTGGAGGTATCTGTGATGACAACCAAGTGCTTTGTTTCTCTTGGGCATTTTGGAATAAAAAAGATACGCATATAAAAGAGCGTTTATTTGGTTTAACAAACCATGATGGCAACCATGGGGAAGACGTGAAAGAATTGTATTATTATCTGGATGCTGCGCCTTCCCATTCCTACCTAAAAATGCTTTATAAGTACCCACACAGTGCATTTCCTTATGAAAAACTAATACAAGAAAACAGGAACAGAACAAGGCATGAGCCAGAATATGAATTAGCTGATACAGAAGTATTTGCCAACAATAGTTATTTTGATATTATCATAGAATATGCAAAGATTACGCCTGATGATATTTTAATCAAAGCCACCATTCATAATCGCGGTACTATGGCAGCTGCTTTACATGTGTTACCACAATTTTGGTTTAGAAATACTTGGTCTTGGGGTTACGAAAAACCCAAACCAGTAATGCAGTCTATCAGCGATAATATTATTTTAGCAAAACATCCTACATTAGGTAATTACAGGCTTTACATTCACCAGCCAGCAGAAAAATTATTTTGCGATAATGAAACCAATAAAACTAAGTTATACGCCATTCACGAGCATGGAAAATATTATAAAGATGGTATAAATGAATATTTAGTGGATGCTAATAATGAAGCAATAAACCATAATAGCGGCACAAGGGTGGCAATTAATCATGAGCTGATAATAGCTGGAAATGGTAAATCTACCGTGTGGTTAAGGCTTGCCAATGAAGAAATAGAAAAGCCGTTTTTAGGTTTTGAAAAGTTGTTTAAAAAGAGCTTACAGCAAACAAATGAATTTTATAATAAAATTCAGCACCATATACAGGATGAAGAAGAAAAACAAATTCAAAGACAGGCATTTGCTGGTATGATTTGGAGTAAACAATTTTATTATTATGTAGTTGAGAAATGGTTGGAGGGGGATCCTGCTCAACCTCCTCCTCCTACAGAACGAAAAAATGGTCGAAATCAACATTGGCAAAATCTTAGCAATAGGGATATTATATCAATGCCCGATAAATGGGAATATCCGTGGTATGCCACTTGGGATCTGGCATTTCATTGCATACCCTTTGCGTTAGTAGATCCTACTTTTGCAAAAGACCAGCTAAAGCTCCTTACCAAAGATTGGTATATGCGTTCGAATGGAGAAATGCCTTCCTATGAATGGGATTTTAGTGCCAGTAACCCACCTGTACATGCCTGGGCTTGTTGGAGGGTTTATGAAATTGATAAAGGTAAAAATAATGGAAAGGGTGACAGGCAATTTCTGGAAAGTATTTTTCATAAATTGATGATTAATTTTACTTGGTGGGTTAATCGTAAAGATGCGGAAGGCAATAATATTTTTGAAGGCGGCTTTCTGGGGCTTGATAATATAGGAGTATTTGACCGTAACTGTAAGCTTGCTGGACATTTAGAACAGTCTGATGGAACAAGCTGGATGGCTATGTATTCATTAAACATGATGCGAATTTCGATAGAGCTGACAAAACAAAATCCAGTATATCAAGAAATGGCCACAAAATTTTTCGAGCATTTTTTACAAATTGCAGATGCTATGGCCAGTATGGGCACATCAAGCAAAGGGTTGTGGGACGATGAAGATGAATTTTATTATGATGTATTGCGGCAATCCGATGATCAGGATATTAAATTAAAAATTCGTAGCCTCGTAGGGCTTATCCCTTTATTTGCAGTGGAAGTACTGGATGAAGAATTGTTTAAGTCACAACCTGTTTTTGCAGAACGCCTTTATTGGTTTTTGAATAACAGACCTCACCTTGCAAACCTGGTTTCACGCTGGGGCGAAAAGGGCGTTAATGAGCAGCACTTATTGTCGTTGCTGAGGGGATATAGAATGACAAAAATCTTGAATCGTATGCTCGATGAAAGCGAGTTTCTATCGCCCTATGGTATACGCTCTTTATCAAGATATTATTTTGAGCAACCTTACCAGTTATCTATTCATGAAAAAACTTTTTGTGTAGGGTATGAACCAGGCGAATCCAAATCAGATTTATTTGGGGGTAATTCAAACTGGCGTGGTCCAATATGGATGCCTATAAATTTCCTGATTATTGAATCGCTACAACGTTTTCATGATTATTATGGCGATGACTTTAAAGTGGAATATCCAAACGGTAGTGGTAATTTATGCACGCTTAAAGAAATAAACAATGGGTTAATTGAAAGGCTGCTAAGTATTTTTAAGAAAAATAGTAATGGAATAAGGCCATTGTATGGCGAAAACAAAGAAATACTGAAAGCCCCTTATTTTGAAGATCATATTTTATTTTTCGAATATTTTGATGGCGACACAGGTAAGGGTTGTGGAGCGGCTCATCAAACTGGATGGACTGGTTTGATTGCATCTATTATTGACATGAAAAATACGATATATAAGGAAGGGAGGTAATTTCGTTATTAGACTGAAATTTCGGTCACTAATGTCATTGCATACAAACAATTAATAAAAAAAGGCCCACAGTTTTAAAACTGCAAGCCCTTTATAATCAACCCTCTGTTACTTTAGTATAAGTTGAATTCTACTCTTCTATTATTTTGTCTCCCTTTTGTAGTTTTGTTGCTTTCAATTGGCATGGTTTCACCATAACCAGTCGCATCAATTTTAGCTGCATCAGCACCTTGCTGAATAAGGTAAGTTCTTACCGAATTAGCGCGGTTATTAGATAAAGCCATATTGGTAGCTGGAAAATCCAGTCAAATTGACCCCCTAATACCAGAGTAATGTGACCCCCTTGCGCCAGATCAAATTGACCCCCTAAAAATTAGTAAAAGAATTAGTTGTTTTCGTAGGAAAAAAGCAGGAGGTTCTTGATTCATCAAGTGCTTTCTTTTCATGTCTAATAAAACAATTGAGATGTTTACAATACGCCAGATTCTTCGTCTTTATGCATCAGGTAAGGGAACGAAGTTTATAAGCCAATCTACAGGGGTTGCACGTAATACCATAAAAAAATACCTGTATCGCTACGTACTATCAGAAAAAACAATCGAACAGATTGAAGCGATGAGTGATGCACAGATGTCCAGATTATTTTTAATTAAGGAGCCCATTGTGGGATTTAATAGGAGACTTGCCGACTTAGAGCCACTACTTCCATCTTTGGCAGCTATGCTTAAGAAGCGAGGCGTAACCAAGTATATGGTGTATGAGCATTATTTAACACAGTGTATGGATGGCTATAAGAGCTCATCATTTTTGGAGAAGCTCAACCGGTACATGCAGATTGGTAAGCCATCTTTAAAAATGACTCATAAGGCAGGTGATAAAATGTTTGTGGATTTTACTGGACAAAAGCTACATCTGGTGGATGCGCTTACGGGTGAGATAAGTGAACTAGAAGTTTTTGTGGCCATCCTTGGATGCAGTCAACTCACTTTTGAAATGGCTGTTCACTCGCAGTGTAAAGAAGATTTTATTTTATGTTGTGAGCGTGCGCTTCATTTTTATGGTGGTGTGCCTCAGGCAATAGTTCCCGATAATTTAAAATCTGCTGTAACCAAGGCCAGTAAATACGAAGCGCAGCTCAATGATACTTTTGCTGCCTTTGCGGAGCATTATCGTACGTTTGGCTATCCAACCCGCACTTATAAGCCCAAAGACAAAGCGTTGGTAGAAGGTGCGGTTAAGATTAGTTATACCACGATATTTTCAAAGATCGATCAAAATAATTACCACACATTAGAGGAACTCAACAAAGACATCCTCGTTCATTTAGCTGTACATAATAATGCCAAACTTACTGGAGAGAACTATAGCCGAATGCAACAGTTTATAGAACTAGAAAAGCAAACATTACAACCGCTCAATCCCTACTTGTTTGAACCGATGACTTCACAGCTATCATCGGCAAGGGGCTCAAGTATATTACCATCCAAGACCACCTTGCTACACAACATAAATATGCCACTGATTGGAATCCCCAGAAATTTATGTCTACCGCTAGCGCTATCGGAGAAAGTGTGGCAGCATATATAGCCAAAATATTAGCGCGAGAAGTTTATCCAGAACAAAGTTATAAATCTTGTTCTGGTGTATTAAGCTTTGCCAAAAGGGTAGGCAATACTAGGCTCGTTAATGCATGTAAACGAGCAGACAGTTATGGTATTTACAACTATGGTATTATTGATCAGATACTGCGCACAAAAGCAGATGCGATCCCAATGGAAGATGAAATACCAAATACGGATATGCCATTACACGAAAATGTACGTGGAGCAGAATACTATGAATAATTTTTTTATCACTAACCCTTAAACCAACATTAATGAACAAAGACACGTTAAAGAAAATGGGCGAGATGCGCCTACTTGGAATGCAAACTGCTTTTAAAACTTTTGTAGAGCTACCACCGCTGGTTAGCTTTACCAATGATGAGATGGCACAGTACTTAGTACAAAACGAATGGGATGATCGCAAGCATCGTTCCCTCCAGCGAAATATTAAAACAGCCAAGTTCCGTTATATGGCAGATGTAGACGGAATTGATTTTAGTAATAAAAGAGAACTGGATAAAAACCAAATAGACCGACTGTTTACTTGTGAGTTTATAAAGAAGGGGCAAGATGTATTTATTACGGGTAGCACTGGAACCGGCAAGAGCTATCTGGCATCTGCTATTGGACGCCAGGCCTGCTTACTTGGGTTTAAAGTTTACTACACCAACACTGCGAAGCTGTTATCAATCTTAAAAATGGCTAAAGCAGATGGATCTCACTTGAAGGAGCTTACTCGGATAGAAAAACAAGACCTATTAATACTTGATGACTTTGGCATCCAAGCTTTTGATGCTAGCAGCAGATCTCTATTAATGGACATCGTAGAAGACCGACATGGTAAACACAGTACAATAATTGCTTCACAGGTTCCAGTAAAAAATTGGTATGATGTAATCGGAGAGCAAACCGTTGCTGATGCCATACTAGATCGACTAGTTCATCAATCAGTGCGCGTAGAGTTAAAGGGAGAATCTTTACGCAAACTAAAAAAAGAAAACAGCATAGAACAAACCCAGAAAAATATTTAATCAAAGTAGACAAAATAAATCCTACGTTTGACAAACAATTACAACCAGTTCTTTACCATTTTTTT
>JAAFJB010000006.1 GCA_013297995.1 Chitinophagales bacterium
ACTTTGTTTGGGAAAACTACTCATCCATTTATATAAAAAGCTATAGTCGTCTTTGGTAAAATTAAAGCGTTCCTTTTTTGCAAATTTTTCTGGAAATAAAACCGACTGTAAAATATGATGCAGATCTTGCAAGTAAACCCTATTCTTGGTGGCAAAAGAAAAGGGCTCATTAATTAACTTGCCTTTGCTCATATATCCTTTTCCAATAAAAGCATCCAGCTCTGGAAAAACAACTTTAGACTTTTGCAAGGGCTGACTGTAAATAAGTTTTCCAGTGGTATCATAAAATTGAACCGGATTGGTAACTGCATTTTGCTCCGCTGTTCTACTCAGTTGCAGCCTATGCCTGATAATAGCATCGGGATATCCTTTTTCACTCAACTTTTTTTGAATGTATTCGGGGCCCAAAAATTCATAGAGTCTGTTGAAAGCATCATTATCACTCACCAAAAATATTTGTTTAATATAGTTTTCAATGGTAGGGCAGCCATCGCCAGCATTCGGTTGGTTGTACACCTGATCTTGGGCTAAAAAGCCGCTATCAGTAATCATGCTGGTGGTTCTAGTAAGTCCTGATACTTTTAGTTCATTTAATTTTTCTAAGGCCAAAAAAGCAATAGGCATTTTTACAGTACTGGCAGGATAGAAATAGGTATTGTTATTGAGGTTGAAAGTATATTCTTTAAACGAAGGCCTATTCCGCTTGTCGCGATTTATTTGGGTATATATAATTTGTACACGGAGGCTGTCTTTATTGTCTAAAATCGACTTAAACAATACTGGATTCTTTTTCATCAATATCTGTAGCAAATCATCATCGGGGCGAATACTGTTTTGTGTAGAACCGAGCTGAAGTATTAGTAAGCAAAGTATAAAAAGCAAATATCTTCTCATGGTTAAATTGAATAAAAATCAAGATACTGCATATTTTCTACCCAAAAAATATAAACCCATTTTAAGCTACTTTCATACCCATCCTGCTTGAACAAATTAGCGTTAACTTTATGCTATGGCACACGAATCGATCTCAGTATTTGATATGTTTAAAATTGGAGTTGGTCCCTCTAGTTCACATACATTAGGGCCTTGGAAAGCAGCATTGGCCTGCATTGCAAATATTCAAGCAAAATATGGGTTGAATCAGGTTGAATCAATAAACGTTTTATTGTATGGCTCATTGGCCAAAACAGGCAAGGGTCACGGAACCGATACTGCCATACTGATGGGTTTATCTGGGGAAGATCCTGAAACGACTGATGTAAATTTAATTGGTTCAAAAATCAAGCAAATTGAAGCTGCCAAAATACTGATCCTGGGAGGTAAAGTAGCGATCTCATTTGATACTACAACACAAATTATTTTTTTGTACCAAGAATCGCTTCCCTTTCATCCCAATGCACTTAGTTTTTTAACAACACTGCAAGATGGCTCACAAATAAGTGAAACCTATTATTCTATTGGTGGTGGATTTGTAGTGAAAGAAGGGGAGGATGCTGGTACTGCTGCTAGTGTTGACCTGCCTTTCCCCATTAATACTGCTAATGATATGCTTCACTGGTGTAGAAAAACGGGTATGGCTATTCATGAAATTGTATTGGAAAATGAAGCGGTTTGGCGAAGTGAAGCAAACACCATAAAAGGCATACAAGCAATTTGGCATACCATGCAGGAATGCATTTATAGGGGTTGTCATACTAAAGGTGTATTACCGGGCGGCTTACAAGTAAGAAGAAGGGCTTTTGATTTGAATAAGAAACTGGTAAACGAACAGGTTTACCAAGATTATGATAGCTGGTTGCAAACCATTAAAATGGGTGGGAAAGGTTTTCAGTATATACTAGATTGGGTAAGTTGTTTTGCATTGGCCGTAAATGAAGAAAATGCTGCATTCGGCAGGGTAGTTACCGCACCCACCAATGGAGCAGCCGGTGTAATACCAGCGGTATTGCAATATTATATTGCCTTTTGTGAAGGTGTTACAGGAGAGAAAGTGGTTCAATTTTTACTCACGGCATCTGAGATTGGCAGTATTTTTAAAAAGGGTGCCACCATCTCTGCTGCCATGGGTGGTTGTCAAGCAGAAATAGGTGTATCATCTGCAATGGCGGCGGCGGCATTAACTGAATGCATGGGTGGAACACAACGCCAAGCTTTGATGGCTGCCGAAATTGCCATGGAGCATCACCTCGGATTAACCTGTGATCCAATAGGGGGATTGGTTCAGATTCCTTGTATTGAACGCAATACAATGGGGGCTATTAAAGCAATAACGGCCTCTCAATTGGCTTTGCAGAGTACGCCCGATTTTGCAGTGGTAAGCCTAGACAAAGTGATTGCTACTATGTGGACTACCGCCTTAGACATGAACAGCAAATATAAAGAAACAGCAGATGGCGGTTTGGCTGTTCAAATTCCTTTGGGGTTGAGTGAGTGCTAACTTAAGCACCACAACTCAAGCATCCATCTTCCATATTACACACTGCATTTAAATCCGCTGCTGCATCTGTAATTTCATTTGTGGCATTGCTGTTATCCGTTGATTTTACTGGTTGTAACGCTTTCTCTACCGTAAATTGTACTGCTTGTGTTGCGGCCTGTGTTCTGAGATAATACATACCCGTTTTCAGCCCCTTCTTCCAACCATAAAAATGCATAGAAGAAAGTTTGGATACTGTGGGTTGATCGAGAAATAAATTGAGCGACTGCGACTGGCAGATAAATGCACCACGATCTGCAGCCATATCAATAATATTTCTTTGTTTAATTTCCCATACTGTTTTGTACAATTCTTTCAGGTCTGTAGGAATTTTTTCAATATTTTGTATAGATCCATTGGCAGCTATAATATTGTTTTTTATTTTGTTGTTCCACAATCCTAAGTCCACCAAATCTTTTAATAAATGTTTGTTTACAATAATAAATTCACCGCTGAGCACCCTACGGGTATAAATATTACTGGTATAAGGTTCAAAGCATTCATTGTTGCCAAAAATTTGGGAAGTAGACGCGGTGGGCATTGGCGCCACCAATAATGAATTTCTAATCCCATATTGTTGTACTTCTTTTTTCAATAAATTCCAATCCCATCTGTTAGAAGGAATTACACCCCACATATCAAATTGGAATATACCTTTTGAAACCGGAGAATCTTTAAAACTAGCATAGGAACCATGCAATATTGCTAGGTCTTTACTGGCGGTCATTGCTGCAAAATAAATGGTCTCGAAAATTTCTTTATTTAATGTTTTAGCCAACTCATTTTCAAATGGCAGCCTCAGTAGAATAAATACATCTGCCAATCCTTGTACGCCTATGCCAATAGGCCTATGCTTAAGATTTGAATTTCTTGCTTCTTCAATGGGATAATAATTGTGATCGATAATTTTATTCAGGTTTTGGGTAGCCGCATAAGTTACCTCATATAATTTTTGGTGATCAAATACGCCATCTATTACAAATCTGGGTAAGGATAGAGAAGCTAAATTACATACTGCTACTTCATCGGGGCTGGTGTATTCCATTATTTCAGTACAAAGATTACTGCATTGGATGGTACCTAAATTTTGCTGATTCGATTTACTATTGGCTGCGTCTTTGTATAAGAGATAAGGCGTGCCAGTTTCAATCTGAGATTGTAAAATAGCAAACCATAATTCTTGGGCTTTCACTATTCTTTTCGCTTTCCCCGCTGCTTCATATTGGGTATAAAGCGTTTCAAAATCGGCACCCCAGCAGTTGTTGAGTCCCGGTGCTTCGTGGGGGCAGAATAAGCTCCAGTGCTCATTGGCTTCAACACGTTTCATAAAGAGGTCGCAAATCCACAAGGCATAGAATAAGTCGCGCGCCCGCATTTCTTCTTTGCCATGATTTTTTTTAAGGTCTAAAAACTCATACACGTCTGCATGCCAAGGCTCGAGGTAGATGGCAAAAGCGCCTTTGCGTTTGCCACCACCTTGATCTACATAACGAGCGGTATCATTAAATACTTTCAGCATGGGTACAATGCCATTACTGGTACCGTTTGTTCCTCCAATATAAGTGCCAGTGGCTCTGATATGGTGAATGGCCAGACCAATACCGCCTGCACTTTGAGAGATTTTTGCCGTCTGTTTCAACGTATCATAAATGCCTTCAATGCTATCGCTTTTCATGGTCAACAAAAAACAAGAACTCATTTGCGGCTTTGGTGTTCCTGCATTAAAAAGTGTTGGGGTGGCATGCGTCATCCACTTTTCACTCATGAGGTGATAGGTTTGAATGGCGCTTTCAATATCTTCTTTGTGTATACCAATAGCAACCCGCATATACATATGTTGTGGGCGCTCTGCAATTTTTCCATTGAGCTTTAAGAGATATGATTTTTCCAGTGTTTTAAATCCGAAATAATCAAAAGAATAATCCCGATCGTATAGAATGGTACTGTCAATTAAATCGGCATTTGCTTCAATAATCTGCATAATATCGTCTGCAATAAGTGGCATTCTTTGCTGGGTAATAGCATCTGTATAGTTGTACAGTAAACGCATGGTGGCAGAAAAACGTTTCACCGTATTTTTGTGCAGATTGCTGATGGAAATTCTAGAAGCTAGGATAGCATAATCGGGGTGACGAATGGTAAGCGAAGCGGCTGTTTCTGCGGCTAAATTATCCAAGTCAGTTGTGGCAACCCCATCATAAATACCTTCAATTGTTTTTTTAGCAACGTCAATAATATTTACAAGATTACTTAAACTATAACTTAGCTTTTCTAGTCTTGCGGTTACTTTATCAAACCTAACAGGCTCTTTTTTGCCATTTCTTTTTATAACGTACATGGAATTATATTTTATATTTAAAAGTCTTCGTCGGTAGAAAATACTTGAGATGCTTGATTGCCCAGTACACCTGCTTTCTGGTAATCGCCCACTCTTTTTTCAAAGAAATTAGTCTTCCCTTGTAAGGAAATCATCTCCATAAAATCAAAAGGGTTGGTGGCATTAAACAATTTGGTATAGCCCAATTCATGTAACCATCTATCGGCAACAAATTCAATATATTGTTTCATTAATTTTGCATTCATTCCAATCAAATCAACTGGCAGGGCTTCTGTAATAAATTCTTTTTCAATTTCAACGGCATCGCTAATGATGGAGTGGACAGCAGTTTCGGTCAACTTATTCTGCAACATACCATAGAGCAAACAGGCAAATTCACAGTGCAGTCCTTCATCTCTACTAATAAGTTCATTGCTAAAAGTAAGGCCTGGCATTAATCCTCTTTTTTTCATCCAAAAAATGGAGCAGAAGCTGCCGCTAAAAAATATACCTTCTACGGCTGCAAAAGCCACCAATCTTTCTGCAAAACTGCCATTAACAATCCACCTCAAAGCCCATTCTGCTTTTCGCTTAACAGCGGGAACGGTATCAATGGCGTGAAATAATTTGTGTTTTTCTTGAGGATCTTTAATATAGGTATCAATTAATAAAGCGTAGGTTTCACTGTGAATATTCTCCATCATAATTTGAAAACCATAAAAACACCTTGCTTCAGGTAGTTGCACTTCACTCATGAAATTAACGGCTAAATTTTCATTAACGATTCCATCACTGGCGGCAAAAAATGCAAGAATATGTGAAATAAAATGACGTTCTCCATCATTCAAATTCTCCCAATCTTTTAAGTCGCCGCTTAAATCAATCTCTTCTGCAGTCCAGAAACTTGCTTCGTGACGTTTATACTGTTCCCATATTTTTGGGTAATTAATGGGCAGAATTACAAATCGATCTTTGTTTTCTTTGAGTAAAATTTCTTCGTTATTATGCATGGTAAATATTTTAATACTTATTAAGAGATAAAAGCAATAGTGCAGAAAGAGAAGCCACTAGTAGCAGCCAATACAATCAGTACACTAGCCTTTCACCCGAAAGCCTTGTTACTATTTTGTAATGGCAGGTCTTCTGACTTGCTCCTTTGTTTAAGGCCTTCCCGTATATTTCAACAGTGGCGTGGGTATAAACAAAATTGCTGGAGCTTACAGCTACGGGGATAGTTCAAGATTTTAACCTGATTCCCTTTTAATGAACTGCCTAAGCAGTATCAACCATACGGTGTAAAGTAAGTTCCTAATTACGGATACTGAAAAAGATATTATTCACCCCATGTTGAAAACTGGTATAGCATATGTTATAATTAGTAGTAATAACCAGTTGCCACTGGGCATTATAATTGTATCTTTAAAAAAAATATATGGGTACACAACGAATTGTTATTCTTGGTGCAGGATTTGCCGGGTTGCAAATAGCCAGAAGATTAAGTGATACCAACAATGATATTACTTTAATTGATCAATATAATTTTCATCAATTTCAGCCCTTGATGTATCAGGTTGCAACAGCAAGATTGGAACCCAGTTCTATTTCATTTCCACTCAGAAAAGTATTTCAACATAAAAAGCAGGTTCATGTACGATTGGCAAATATTGAATCAATTGATTCCAGTACCAATAAAGTAAATACAGATATTGGGGTATTTGAATACGACCAACTTATTATAGCCACTGGATGTACCACCAATTATTTTGGGAATAAAAATATAGAAGCGTTTGCATTCCCTATGAAATCTACCAATGAAGCAATTGCCCTACGCAATCATATACTAATGAATTTTGAAGCTGCATTATCAGCAGCACCCGAAACATTGGATGCGCTAATGAATATTGTAGTAGTAGGCGGAGGACCCACTGGTGTGGAACTTTCTGGCTCTTTGGCAGAGCTGAAGAAGAATATTCTTCCGAAAGATTATCCAGATATGGATTTTTCCAAACTCACGGTACATTTATTAGAAGCGGGACCTGCCATTTTGGGCGTAATGAGCAAATCATCTCAAGAGAAATCAAAATATTATCTGGAACAAATGGGGGTTCAGGTACACACCCATACAGCGGTAAAAGATTTTGATGGCACAACAGTTATGCTCGGTAATGGAGAGACCATTACTACCAAAACCATGATTTGGGCTGCGGGCGTTACTGGTAATATTCCTGTGGGGATTCCTGCTGAAAAATTAGGCAGGGGCAATCGACTGAAAGTAGATTTGTACAATAGGGTAGAAGGGTATAAAAATATATATGCCGTAGGTGATATTGCTTTTATGGTTACAAAAGAATTTCCCAATGGGCATCCTCAATTGGCGAATGTGGCTATTGAGCAAGCAAAAAATCTGGTACATAATATCAAACAACAGCAAAGAGAGAATAAGGAAAAACCATTCGTTTATAAAAACCCAGGAACGATGGCTACGGTAGGAAAAAGAAAGGCGGTGGTTGACCTTCCCAATTTTAGTTTTCAGGGTAGATTGGCTTGGTTTGTCTGGATGTTTCTACACCTTATGCTGATAGTAAGTGTAAAAAACAGACTGATCATCTTTATCAATTGGGCCATCAGTTATTTCACCAATGATACCACACTTCGGTTGATTTTATTGCCAAAGAAAAGAGTAAATTAGTGTTATGTTAAAAGCTGAAAATATTGAATCAAGTTGGAAAAAAATTATGTTTAAGCAGCTGTTTTTTTCTGCCTTTCTCATCAACTTGCTTTTTATGTTGGCCTACTGTTTTTTGAGTTGGCTGCTCACAGTTGAATTGGACTGTATTAATTTAAATGAAAAAACGATTTTATTTTGGGTGCCACTTTCTATTTCATGGATTCCTTTGGTGCTGTTCTTATTGCCCAAACTACACAATTATGATTTTAGCAAATCTGGATCTAAGTTTGGATACCTTTTATTTATTTCTTTACTGAGCTGGGTAAATACTTGCTTTGCTCATATATTTATGGAAAGGGCAACGGGGAAATTTGCTGAATTAAAAAGTATAGCGGCATTTGATCACAATAAAAAAGTGAAATATTACCAGCTCCAAAACTATTATTTAGATACTACAAAAAAAGTGGTGATAAGTTCTTCCAAAATCACTGGAAAATACAATAACAATCTCAACTTCTATATTTATGCTATAACACCCATTTACGCTTTTATAGGGGATACTATTAATAGAGAATGTTCTTACTGGATAGGAAGTACTTATATAAAAACGGTACGTAATAGTAATAGTAATACTATTAATCAAGAAGCTTACATATCGTTTCTAAATGAAACAAAGTTAAAATACAAATCTACCCAGTTTAACCAAATAAAGTATTTTGAATTGGTTGGAAGAAATAGTAATCTTGATTTTTTTAATACTGCAACTCGAAGAAGCAGCTTAGTAAGCTATCACGACCCTATTTTTTTTAATGCTGCTTTTGAGCCAATAGCTGAGCGATATAAAGAGTCGATGAAACAATTCTTGATTGTAATAAGTTTTACAACTGCTTTGCTCTTGCTCATTACTTTTTTGGCAATAAAGAATTCTTTAAAACCCAAAGTTAATTCAACCCCAGATCTGCCGCTAGCGTAGTAGCTTCTATATTGCTATAATCTTTTATTTCATTATAGAGTGTACCACGCTCAATTGGCTGTCTTTTTACTTGTTTTATTAAGCGTACCAAATCGGCTGTACTCATAGTGGGCGTTTGTTCTTCACTGCCTGCCATCGCATAAATTTTAGTAGAATCATCAATGGTTCCATCTACATCATTTACACCAAAAGAGAGACTGAGCTGGGCATTTTGCCTACCCAACATAGGCCAGTAGGCTTTTACGTGCGGAAAATTATCCATATACAATCGCGATACCGCATACATTTTCATATCTTCTACTATGGTAGACTCTTTAATATGACTCATATCATTTTCCTTATTGCGAAATTTCAATGGAATAAATGTATTGAATCCTCCAGTCTCGTCCTGTAAATTCCGCAAGCGATCCATATGGTCAATTCTATGCCAATATTCCTCTATATGCCCGTATAGCAGCGTTGCGTTACTGTGCATACCTAATTGATGCGCAGCTTTGTGTATAGCGAGCCAGCCATCCGCATCTACTTTGTCAGCACAAATCTGCTTGCGAATAGCAGGGTGAAATATTTCAGCACCACCACCTGGCAGTGAATCCAAACCTGCTTCATGCGATAAACGCATGCCTTCTTCAACAGTAACTTTTGCTTTCCTAAACATATAATCCAATTCAACTGGCGTGAATGCTTTAATATGTAAATCAGGCCGATGTGCTTTAATGGTGCGGAGTAAAGTGAGAAAAAAATCCATATTCATCTTGGGATGAACACCCCCTACAATATGCACTTCAGTAACAGGTTTGCCATCATAACTTTTTACAATATGCATCATCTGATCAATACTCAATTCCCAGCCTTCTTCTCTATTAGAATAGAGTTTTGAATAAGAACAGAATGCGCAGGAAAAAACACAAATATTGGTAGGCTCAATATGAAAGTTGCGATTAAAATAAGTTTTATGGCCATGTTTTTCTTCGCGTACCCAATTGGCCAATGCTCCTGTATACGAAAGTGATGCTTTTTCAAACAAAGCAACACCATCTTCAAAGCTGATGCGTTCTTTATTCAATATCTTATAACCAATGGCTTGGAGTATTGGATCTTTTACTGCGTCTACTAGTGTTTTTATGGCAGGGCTACTCATTGGTATAATTTTTTGCAAAGTTAGTGAGAAATATGGTGAAGGTTAAACTAAGGCATTGGTGTATAATTTCTATCCCCAAAAAAGAATAGGAAAGCTAAACAACTGGTTATTGAATGCTGTTTTACAATTTATTTTCCCAAAAACTTATATTAACTTGCTCCTCTAAATTAAATGCTATGCAGACTGGCTTGCTTCACTTACACAATTTTTTACGCTGGGTAATTCTTATTTTACTGTTGATTTCTATTTACAAAGCTTATAGTGGCTGGTCATCTAAAAAAGCATTTCAAGTAGGAGATAAGAAAATCTGGTTGTTCACCATGATTGCAGCTCATATTACTTTGTTGCTTGGTCTCTATCAAACTTTCATGGGTAGGTATGGGATATTTACTACCGATTTACCCGAAGGCACGTCAGTGATGAAAGATAGATTCTTCAGATTTTTCTGGGTTGAACATCCCATTACAATGATTGTTGCAATAATATTCATCACTTTGGCTCATGGCATATATAAGAAACAAATTTCTGATGAAGAAAAATATAAGAAAGCCTTTTACTATTTATTGATAGCGCTTGTGTTAATACTTGCGGGAATCCCTTGGCCTTTCAGAGAAATTATAGGCAGACCTTATTTCCCTGGTATGCCCATTGCTTAAGTTTATTTACTGTTGAATTTTAATAACTCTCAATTTACTTGCCATGCCTCACTATGCTAGTTTGGGAAAAATTCCACATAAACGCCATACCCAATTTCGTAAACCAGATGGTGGTTTGTATTCTGAACAACTGTTTTCAACAGAAGGCTTTAGCAATGATTATTCCCTATTGTACCATATTTATCCGCCAACTCAAATTATTAGTACAGATGAACCTTATTCTGTAATGCCCAAAATTGCAGAAGAGAAAATGCTAAAACATAGATGTTTTGAAGGATTTAAAATAAATTCTGCAGCAGATTTTCTTCAAAGCAGAAAAGCCATCCTAGTAAACAATGATTGCCATATTGTATTGGCTGCACCTGAGCAAAGTACAACCGATTATTTCTATAAGAATGCCGATGCTGATGAGCTTATTTTTATTCACGAAGGATCGGGTAAACTTTTAACGCAATATGGAGAATTATTATTTGGTTATGGCGACTATATTATTATACCACGAGGATCTATTTACCAAATTCATTTTGATACCCCAAAAAATCGTTTGTTTATAGTAGAAAGCTTTAGTAACCTCCGTTACCCCAAACGCTATACCAGTAAGAATGGACAATTGCTGGAGCATTCCCCATACTGCGAGCGAGATATTAGAGGTCCCCATGAGTTGACTACCAAAGATGATAAAGGCGATTTCCTAATCAAAACCAAAAAGCAAGGGGTAATTTATGGATTACATTATGGCACCCATCCTTTTGATGTAATTGGTTGGGATGGATATTGTTATCCTTATATATTGAGTATCCATGATTTTGAACCCATCACTGGTAGAATACACCAACCACCGCCCGTACACCAGACTTTTGACGCCCAAAATTTTGTGGTCTGCAGTTTTTGCCCCCGCCTATACGATTACCACCCCAATGCCATTCCTGCTCCTTATAATCATAGTAATATAGATAGTGATGAACTCTTGTATTATGTTGATGGCGATTTTATGAGTCGTAAAAATGTAACTAGAGGAATGATGACCTTACATCCTGCGGGCATTCCACATGGACCTCATCCTGGTTCAGTAGAAAAAAGTATTGGCAAAAAAGAAACCCAAGAATTAGCTGTTATGGTTGATACTTTTCATCCGCTTAAGCTAACAGTAGAAGCAATTGAGATTGAAAACCCTGGATATACCATGAGTTGGGCCGAGTAGGGGTTAGATCGTCGGGTCGTCTTTTGTCGGGTCGTCGGATCGTCGGGTTGTATTTGGTCTCTACCGTTTGAAGCAAATATTATTGGAGATATAGCTCAAATTCAAAAAAAACCTTTAATTTAATAGTCAAAATCAATTGCCATTATGATTAAATTTAACGAAATTAAAGTCGGCGACTACCTCATAGGAGAATATGATGGAAAGCGTTGGCAGGGTGAAGTAACCCGTTTGAATGGAGATGAAAAACAAGTATGCCTCCGAACTATTGTTCAAGAATTTTGGTTTTCTACCAACCAGCTTTATGCCATTCCACTTGATGAAGCAGCATTAACTAATTTAAGCTTTAGCAAGCAACAAAATGAGGATGGATCTATCAAGTACATGAAAGGATCTTTTAGAATTGTAACGCCCAAAGCGGGTGATTTTTCTTCCATTGAAATGTGGTATCGAGAAGATAAACGCCATCACCCAGATGTACATTCGGTTCATCAATTGCAGAACCAGTACCACAGCATGACAAAAATATATTTAACCAGTGATCCTATGTAGCCATTTAGTAATGAAGAATAAAAATACGCCAGGTAATTCTGCTGTATTTTTATTCTTTTACCAGTATTATTTCCCCTGTTTTACCCTTTCAAGACAAGATCTAGGCTTTTAACAGGTATTTTTCCACATTTTCGAGAGTTTTTTCCACTATTTTTTCATATTTCAGTTAGATTTTGATATCTTTGCAGCCCCAAAAATAGTATGTCGAAACAACCACTGATTAAACAAGATGGAGTTATTCTGGAAGCATTAAGTAATGCTATGTTCCGGGTAAAATTAGAAAATGGTCATGAAATATTGGCTACTATATCTGGTAAAATGCGGATGCACTATATTCGAATTTTACCAGGCGACAAAGTAGGGGTAGAAATGAGTCCCTATGACCTTAGCAGGGGCAGGATCATTTTTAGGTATAAATAATATACTGTAGGAAAAAGAATACTAAAAGGGGGATAGCTGAGACGGGAAAAGATAAGGGTTAATGGGTTTATAATAAGAACAAGTAAACAAAGATAAAATGAAAGTAAGAGCTTCCATTAAAAAACGCAGTGCAGATTGCAAAATCGTAAAACGCAAGGGTAAATTATTTGTGATTAATAAAAAAAATCCCCGCTTTAAGCAACGCCAAGGATAATTAATTAATCAAATTAACAGCATAAAACAATTATAATATGGCTCGTATTGCCGGTATTGATTTGCCAAAAAACAAAAGAGGTGAGATTGGTTTAACCTATATTTTTGGTATTGGACGTTCTACAGCCCAGTATATTCTGGATAAAGCAGGTATTGACGTGAATAAAAAAGTAAACCAGTGGAACGACGATGAGCAAACTGCTATCCGTAACATTATTAATAGCGAGTTCAAGGTTGAAGGAGCACTCAGAAGTGAAGTTTCTATGAGTATTAAGCGATTGCTTGATATTGCTTGCTACAGAGGTCTCAGACACCGTAAGGGTTTACCAGTGCGTGGTCAGAGAACCAAAACCAACAGTCGTACCAGAAAGGGTAAGCGAAAAACAGTAGCTGGTAAGAAAAAAGCAGCTAAAAAATAAATAGTTTGCCCAGTGTATAGATGCGCTGGGCTTTCTACTATAAAATCCTATTATTTTGGATCACTTGAAAGAGTAGGAGAAATAATAGGTTCCTTAACGGGAGTCACTATTCATACATCCCGCAATAGCGGAATGATCACCTTAAAAAAGTAACAATGGCCAAACCACAAAAAGCGCAAAACAGTGCAAAAGCTGCTGCCAAAAAAAGAGTTGTAAAAGTTGATGCAGCTGGAGAAGTTCGCATTTCCGCAACATTTAACAATATCATTATTAGCTTTACCAATAAAACGGGTCAAGTTATTAGTTGGAGTAGTGCTGGTAAAATGGGATTCAAAGGATCCAAAAAAAATACTCCCTATGCTGCACAAATGGCAGCCGCAGATGCAGCTAAAGTTGCATTAGACGCTGGTTTAAAGCGCGTAGAAGTTTTTGTAAAGGGACCAGGTGCTGGTCGCGAAGGAGCAATCCGCTCTATTGCACAGTCTGGAGTTGAAGTAGTGTCTATTAAAGATGTTACTCCAATGCCTCACAACGGTTGTAGACCACCCAAACAGAGAAGGGTTTAATTTTTATTATTTCATAACCGGATGTACAATCTATTTTAGATTTTTTGATTATACATCGTCATTAAAAAATCAATACAAATATTATGGCACGTTACACAGGTCCTAAGACCAAAATCTCTAGAATTTTCGGCGAACCTATTTTAGGTAACGCCAAGTGGTTGGGTAAAAACAGCAACCCTCCTGGTCAGCACGGTGCTGCCCGCAAGCGCAAAACCTTAGGGGAATATGCTTTGCAGTTAAGAGAAAAGCAAAAAGCAAAATACACGTATGGTGTATTAGAGCGCCAATTCCGCAAAACATTTGAAGAAGCACAAAGATTAAAAGGTGTTACAGGTGAGAATCTAATTAAGTTATTAGAGTCTCGTTTAGACAATACAGTATTCCGTATGGGATTAACTGCAAGCAGACCAGAAGCACGTCAATTGGTGAACCACAAGCATATTACGGTAAATGGTGAAACCATGAATGTGCCTTCTTACACTTGTAAACCAGGGGATATCATTGCATACCGACCAAAAAGTGCAGATAATACGGGCGTTACCAGTAAAACACGTGGTAAAAACCCTAAGTTTGGTTGGTTAGATTGGAATGAAACCGAAAAGAAAGGTACATTTATAACCATGCCAGAACGCGAACACGTTCCTGAAAATATTAAGGAACAACTTATTGTAGAATTATACTCTAAATAAATTTTGCCATTTCACCCAACAACTCACCACGTAAAAAACAAGTTTTAATATGGCTATATTAAGCTTCCAAAAGCCGGACAAAATTGTTCTTCAGAAAGCAACTGATTTTGAAGGTCAGTTCGAATTTCGCCCGCTTGAACCGGGATTTGGTTTAACCATTGGTAATGCACTTCGTAGGGTACTGCTTAGTTCTTTAGAAGGGTATGCTATTGTTGGAATTAAAATTGATGGTGTTGACCATGAATTTGCTACCATCAAAGGCATTACAGAAGATATTACTGAAGTTATTTTGAACCTTAAACAAGTTCGGTTCAAGAAAAGTGCTGATTTAGACCTAGCTTCTGAAAAAGTAAATCTTTCTATTAAAGGGCACAGTGAATTCACCGCAGGAATGATAGGTGATGCTACAGCTAGTTTCCAAGTAATGAATCCTGAATTAGTACTTTGTACCATGGATTCAACGGCTAAATTAGACATTGAGCTTACCATTGCTAGAGGTCGCGGATATGTTCCTGCTGAGGAAAACAAATTAAAAGATGTTCCCTTTGGTTATATTGCAATCGATTCTATTCACACACCCATCAAGAACGTAAAATACGCTATTGAGAACTATCGTGTGGAACAAAGAACCGACTACGAAAAACTTATTTTAGATGTAGCTACTGATGGAACCATCCATCCTGAAGATGCAGTAAAACAAGCTTCTCGTATTCTGATACAGCATTTGATGATCATCACCGACGAAAACATTACTTTCGATAATAAAGAAGATAAGAAAGAAGATGTGGTAGATGAACATATTTTGCAATTGCGCAAAGTATTGAAAACACCATTAGAAGATTTAGACCTTTCTGTGCGTGCTTTTAATTGCTTGAAAGCTGCCAAAATAAACAGTTTAAGTGAATTGGTTCAATATGAACAAGAAGACCTGATGAAGTTTAGAAATTTTGGTCAGAAATCACTTTCTGAAATTGAACAAGTTTTAACTGAAAGAGGATTAAGTTTTGGAATGGATCTTGTTAAACTTGGATTGGATAATTTAGATAACTAATTTTTTAACATCTTGTAATTCCTGACACGGTACAAGATAAAAACAAATCGTCATGCGTCACGGAGACAAAATTAATAATTTAGGCCGCAAAAAAGCCCATAGAGTTGCTCTTTTACAAAACTTAGCCAGCCAGTTAATCACACACAAACGTATTGTTACTACTTTGGCAAAAGCCAAAGCTTTAAGAACTTATGTTGAGCCACTGATTACCAAGACTAAGAAAAACGAGTCCGCTGCTCAAATCAGTCACAACCACCGTTTGGTATTTGCTGAATTGCAAGACAAAGCTGCTGTAAAAGAATTGTTTACAGTTGTAGGCCCTAAAATTGCTGCTCGCCCAGGTGGTTATACCCGTATTTTAAAACTCGGTATTCGCCCCGGTGATAACGCAGAGAAAGCAATGATAGAACTAGTAGATTTCAATGAAATTTATGGTAATGGTGTAGCACAAGCTGCTGAGCCTGCTAAGAAAACTCGTCGTGGTCGCGCTCCTAAAAAAGTGGAATCAGCTATTGATGAAGTAGAAATAGTTGCTGAACCAGAAGCAGCTTCATCCGAAGAAAAAGCCGCTGAATAATTTATATGTAGTGGTATTAAAATATAGAGGCATCCCCCATAAGGTTGCCTCTTTTTTATGTAAGTGTGAGAAACTTACTTGTATTTTTTGCTGAAATTTAATTTCTTTTGCATTCATAAATAAAACTATGCCTCAATCTTCTCCTAAACCTGCATTACTTATACTTGCAGATGGTCATGTATTCAATGGTATGTCTTTCGGAAAAATAGGGACTGCCACCGGTGAAATTTGCTTTAATACCGGCATGACAGGTTATCAAGAAGTGTTTACTGATCCCAGTTATACGGGCCAGGTTCTGATTATGAATAATGTTCATATCGGCAACTATGGGGTTAAGCCCACAGATGTAGAAAGTAGTAGTGTAAAGATTCATGGTTTAATAGCTCGCAACTTAGAGGCTCAATACAGTCGCCACCAGGCCAATACCGATCTTAATTCCTATCTTATTGACAATAATATTGTTGCCATTGATGGAATAGATACCCGTGCTTTGGTTGCGCATATACGTACCAAAGGTGCCATGAATTGTATTATTTCTTCGGAAGTTACAGATGTGGATCAACTAAAAGAAATGTTGAAAGCAGTGCCGAATATGGATGGATTAGAACTAGCCAGTACCGTTAGTACCGAAACAGAATATGAGCTTGGTGATCCCACCGCAGCAGTAAAAATTTCAGTGCTCGATTTTGGTGTAAAGCAATATATTCTGCAATGCTTGGTTTCCCGTGGTGCGCATATACGAGTGCATCCTGCAAAAACTAATTTCAGCAGGTTGAAAGAATTCAACCCGACTGGTTATTTTATTTCTAATGGCCCCGGTGATCCTGCCGCTATGCCTTATGCTGTTTCTACACTGAAAGAGATATTAAATGAGCATAAGCCTGTGTTTGGTATTTGTTTGGGGCATCAATTACTGGCATTGGCCAATGATATTCCTACTTTTAAAATGCACCATGGACATCGCGGATTAAACCATCCTGTGAAAAATATTATTACGGGTCAGTGTGAAATTACCACCCAAAATCACGGTTTTGGAGTTGATCCCGAAGCCGTTCGCAATCATCCCAATGTAGAAATTACTCATTTGAATTTGAATGATGAGTCTATTGAAGGAATCCGATTAAAAGATCGTCCCGCTTTTAGTGTACAATACCATCCGGAGAGTACGCCAGGGCCACATGATAGTCGCTATTTATTCGATCGTTTTGTTGAAATGATGCATTAATTTTATACCATGCATATAACCATTATTAACGGACCTAATTTAAATCTACTAGGAAAGCGTGAACCCGAAGTATACGGTAAACAGTCTTTTGAAGATTATTTGTCCGAATTGAAATCCACTTTCCCGAATGTGGATTTCAATTATTTTCAATCTAATATTGAGGGTGAATTGGTAAATGCTATTCAACAATATGGCTTTGAATCAGATGGAATTATCTTGAATCCTGCTGCATATACGCATACTTCTGTGGCCATTGGAGACGCCATTGCAGCAGTGAAATCTCCTGTGATAGAAGTGCATATCAGTAATGTGCATGCGAGAGAGGAGTTTAGAAAAATATCGCACGTATCTGGTAAATCAGTGGGCTGTATTACTGGGTTGGGACTAACAGGATATGAACTGGCTGTGCAGTGGTTGTTGAAAAAGCAGTAAAAAAATTTGTTATTAGAGTGAGAATATTAAACTTAAAGTTGTAAATAATGCCCAATCAAACGTACGTCTTTGCCAATGCCACGAATGATCTTGAAATGAAAAGAATGGCGGAAAATAGCCTATAAACGCAGGATATATTATGGTTGTTAAACGAGCCGAAAATGAAAAAAATATTTTTCTCGCCACTGTTTATACTTGTAAATTATTGTTTTGGACAATCTAATACAGACACGATTTTTTTTAAAAAATATGAAGACTCATCAGGATACCAAGTTGTTTTTATTGACAAGCCAAATTCAGTTTATCATAAAAATATTTTTAGATCCCTGGTTTACAATGAAGTTGATTTTAATGAAAAATTAACTAGATTATCTTCAATTTATAAAGTTAGAAAACAAGGTGTTTTGTTAAATAACTTAGGTGAATGGATTAGTGTTTATGAGTATAAAAAGCAAAAATTTGCTTATTCTCCATCTGAGCCATATTATAATATCTTGATCACAATAACAGATAGTATTATTTCGCTGAACGATTTTAATGATGGATTTATTCCACTAGCTATCCAAAAATCAGCTAAAAAAAACCACCAAATAAGCTACACACTAATTGGTATAGATAAGAAGATTATTCAACTTAAATTTGTCCAATTAAGTAATCAAATGGCTGAAATTGAAAGCTCAATATTTGGTAAAAAGAAGCTAAGACTAATTAAAAAAGCTGCTTTCTTTAATTTGCCAATTATAGTTAACTACTGCCCAGGTAGTCGTTGTGCTGAATTTGATTTTTAATGTTTCTTTCGTTGAAATGAGTATACAAATTATTTAGATTAACAGGAATTTTATTTAATCTTAATGATAAACCAATTATAAATACCCAAGTGGTTGATTTTTACAACCATTTTTAGCTAATACAAGGATTGCACTACATTTCCTTACAGCATAAATTGTATTTTAGCTGTTTATTAGTTTAATTGCATCAATGCTTGCCCAAAAAAAATACCATAAATATACTTTAGTGTTATTGGTTGCTACTGCGCTGGTAAAAATAGGGATAGCACCTTTACTTGAATTGGGGAATGATGAAGTGTATTACTGGACTTATGCTTTGAGGCTAAGTTGGAACTATTTTGATCATCCGCCGATGATTGCTTGGATGATTCGAGCTACTACTTTAAATACTTGGTGGGCTAGTGAACTCTCGCTTAGATTAGGAAGTATATTGGGGGCGGCCTGTTCTACTTGGTTTATTTTTAAAACAGGAAAATTATTGGGTAATGAAAGGGTTGGATGGTTTGCAGCATTGCTATATACAGCTTCTATTTATACTGGATTTATAGCTGGATTTTTCATCTTACCTGATTCTCCTCAAATGCCCTTGTGGACGGCAACCTTATACATAACTGCGCATTTAATTATAAAAAAAAATGACGAAAATAATTGGGGTATTTGGATACTACTTGGTACGCTAATTGGCCTTGCAGCCCTCTGTAAAGTACATGGTTTGTTTTTGTGGGCTGAATTTGGTTTGTTCATACTCATCAAAAGAAGGAATTGGCTGCTGAAATCTCAGGTGTACATTTCAGCTTTAATAACGTTGGTTATTATTAGTCCCGTTTTTTTATGGAACTGGAAAAACGATTTTATTACCTATCGTTTTCATTCAAACAGGGTTCATACCAAAGGGATACATTGGGACTATTTTTTAAAAGAACTCGGAGGTGAATTGGTATACCAAAATCCTATTGTATTCAGCTTATTATTGGTAGCCATCATAGCTTTTTTTAGGAGTAAAATTTATTTTAATCAAAAACGAATCAGCATTTGGATTTTTTGTATGAGCATTCCTATGCTATTCACATTCTGGGGCATTGCGTTGTTTAATCCTACTTTGCCCCATTGGAGCGGCCCAGCATTTATACCCTTATTTTTTTTAGCGGCCATTTGGCTAGATCAAAAATCAGCCTCATTTATACCGTTGATGGTTAAAGCTGCACTAGGATTACTTGTGTTGGTATTGTTTGCTGGTATAATGGTTGTTCAATATGCTCCTATAAATTTTGGGAGTAAACTGCCCGAAAATTATGGGGAGTATTGCCCTACCCTCGACTTGTCTGGATGGCGCAATATGGGCAAAACATTTACCGCCTTGGTTAAAAAAGATAAAGAAGAAGGGTTAATGCAACCCGATGCGGTATTATTAACCAATCAATGGTTTCCGGGTGGGCATTTAGAGTTTTATATATCAAGACCTTCTGGAGTGCCGCTTATTGGTGTTGGTGAACTCCAAAATCTTCACCAGTTTGCTTGGTTAAACAGGGATAGAAAGCCGCTTTTTTTAGGTGCGGATGCCTATGTAATTGTACCTTCTAATATGCCCATTTCGGTGAAAGACGAGTATGGCAAATATTTTAAGACCATTGAAAAATGCCAACCCTTTAATCAAGTGAGGAATGGGGGAGTGGTTCGTTACTTTTTTGTGTATAGGCTTAAAAATTGCATAGAGATTCCTAAGGCTGTTTTATAGGTATTTATTGATTGGCTCCAGTTTTGTCAACTGGCGCATTTATAAACAATTCCTTCTCTTTATTAGCCCAAAGGGTTTCAAAATCTTTTCTATAAGAAATACTTGCTCCCGTTCTATTTCGCCTGCCAAAATTAGAGCCACTAATATCGAGACTATTTTTGTTAAATAGAATTCCACGAAGTTTTCGATCTTTGCTAAGTATAAATTCAACATTTAAATCTGGTAGCCATTGAAAATTTCCGTTCTGAACACTGGATCCAGCAAAGTTGAAATCTAATTCGCTCCCAAAAGTAATCAGTACTTTATCATCAAAAAGACTCTTATTTACTTTAAAATTTAAGCGAGATCTATCAACCCGATTATTGTTTTGAGAAGCATTCCCATTCCCTGCAAAAAAGTTAGCACTATTGTAGAGTGAAGCTCCAAAATCGAAGCGGAGACTTTTGTTCTTAAACAGTTTGTTGAAAAAACCAGTAAGTACTTTATTTATTTCAGTGGCAACCAACTGAGATAGTGTATTAATACCTAGTGTACTAATATTGTAAGGACTACTACCTACGGCTGCTTTAGATTCTCCTGGAGGTGCAAATGATCCAAATACAATTAGAAAGGAAACCTGCTTTAAAATTTCATTTTCATCGTTTTGAATGCGACTAAGAAATGCCGAAAATTCATTGTCATTTTTTACGGGACTACCCTGCGGAAAATCCAACCTAAATTTTATATCGGGGTTGCTTAATTGACTTCGCAATGAAGCAATTACATACACATCACCGCGATATCCTTTTACACTACCACTAAAAATATTATTACCAATTAAATCCGTTAATGAAATTCGTTCGGCAGTGTATTGTGCATCAATATGTAATTCAGCTTTAAAAGGATCTCCATTCCATTCTATATAATTTCCAGCATCGGGCAAAAGTTGGAATGGTTTTTTTAGAATGGATTGAAAATTAAAATCATATTTTCCCCTTTCAATATTGTACCTGCCTTTAATGGTAAGCGGTTCTGAAGTTCCGGCTCTTATTTTTAGTCGCCCATTACCCACCGCTTTAATTACGTCGCCCGTTACTTCGTCTAGAATCACATCAATCAATACTTTATTATTGGCAATAATTTCAAGGTCTACCAATAAATTAAAACTACTTTTTGGGGTAGACATTTCCATTTCAGTTCCATAGGCTTTAAAAACAATGAAATCGGCAGATCCACTTTCTTTGGTAACTGAGTTGGGAATATAAATATGTGAACTATCGTTGGCTTCAGCAGTGAGGGTCATTTTAGCAGCAGATTCTGGTCCCTTAAAGCTGAGACTTGCTTTGCCAATGGCTTTTCCATAAAACTGTTGGTTATCTCTTAATTTAGTATCAATTAGCAGCATTTTATCGGTGCTTAACTCAAAATCAAAAGCCATATTACTAAATCCTTTTTCAAAAAGTTTGCCTGAAACATTCCCCGTATTTCCATATTTATCTTTAACAGTAAAATCTCCAAAATCAATTCCATTTTCATCAAATGACAGCGCTGCAGAATCAATTTTATAATATACTTGGGTATAATTAACTTTCATACCTGCATTTTTAAGCATCAAATGACCGAGCAGGTTGGGAGCATTAATATCTCCACTAATATTGAGTTTACCCGTTGCTTCGCCTGAGATATCAGTGAATAAGTCCGATAAAAAACGCTCTACAAAATTAATTTTGGTTTGGTTAAGTTGAATATCACTGTTTAAGGAATTTCCTGTACTATCATTCAGATGATAAGAACCTTTAGCAGTAACATCATATCCTTTATTGGCAGATTCTACTTGAAAGGGAATTAATCCCGTTTTACGCTGGTACCCAGCTTTTATTTTAACCAGCCCTATAGAATCTTTTCCAAACCTAAACTCTTCTGCTTGAAGAGACGCGTCTACCGCAAAATCACCAAAGAAATTATACAATTTAATAGTGCCAGTAGTGAGCCCTTCTAGCTGTTCTTCTTTCAAAAAAAGTGAAGTAATATCACCTAGAATTACATTTTTAAGTTTCACAACTAAATTACTGGTATTGCCTCCATCTTCTTCTTCCGTTTCTACCGTAATTTCTTGAAACCCTTGGGTGAATTTCAGGTCTTGTGCGTGCAATAAATTTTTTCGAGCAATAATTTCTCCTGATTTACTAATAGACCATATCTTTTCATTTAACATGAAAGTAGAAGGCCTAAATTGCACTCTAATACCATCTTCTAAGGTGTAAACATCTGCAAGCAATGCTGCATCATTCAAAGTGTTTGTAGCACTGGTTTTTATAGAAACCAATGAATGGTCGTTACTAGAACGTATATTAATAAGGGTATTCGGAAGTTTTAGGCTATCACCTACTTCTATACTTTTAATATTGCCTACTACAATAAGCGAGTCGTAGTTTCCATTACCGTTTAATTGAAAGCCAATTGCAGAATAGGAATCAAATTTACCGTATGGAATATAAGCGTTTACACCAAATTCAATATTTTTTGTATCCACCGTTCCGCTGATAATTATATCATTGAATCCGCTAATTTTTTTATTAAATAGTCGCAAATAAGGTTCAATATATTGGGTATTTGCATAAAATTTAAATTGTTGATTTTTAGGCGTATTTCTGGGAGATTTTACATATGCAGGATAATAATTGTGTAGGAAAGCCTGAAAGCTGGCGGGTAACTCTTTAATGCTGAATTTTCCGGCTATGGTTGCATTGAGATCATTACTTCCCAATCTAAGGGTTTTAATAGTGTCTTTATAAGCTGTGCTAAGGTTTAAAGAATCGAATTGCAGGCTAGTCTCTTCATTTTTTATGGTTGCATTTAGAAATTTGGCAGACCCAGTAAAATTATCAATGTCTTTTCCAGTAAAGTTTACATCAAGCAGTCCAGCTATTTCAATTTTATCTTGTATAAAATGGAGTGCTTTCAAATTGGCTTTTGATAAGTCTCCCACAATATTGAACAGGGGTTGACTTTTTCTAAAATCAATTTCAACGTTACTTGTAAATGCTAAATTTGGGTCATCAATTTCCAATTCACCATTAAATGATTTTCTTTGTAAATTACCATTTGCCACAATATTAGCGTAAGTGTACTGGTTAAAGTCAATTGAGGAAATAATGCCATCAAATTTAGTATTCAATCGGTCTATATTAAAGCTGCTTCCCTTTACTTTTCCTTTGAAATCAATCAGCCCCAATTGATTATTGTTTATAAACTTACCTAAATTAAATCGTGTAGTGCCTATTTCACCCGTAAATTGGGGATCGCTTTTGTATGGAAATTGTAGGCTAATATTACTTTGTATACCACCCAACTTAGTTGAGAATACACCTGTTGTATTAAAATTTCGAATTGTGCCCTTAAAGTTACCTCGATAAAGAATATTTCCCAAGGCAGATAGGTTGGGTTGTTCAATATTTTTTAAGGCGGGAATAAAAATGCCTAAATCATAGGCAGTAGTATTTAGTGTGCCATTGCTGAATTGGATAAATGTTTTTTCAATATCGGGTAGGCCCTTCATACTGAGATTTCCATTTAAATGAGTAGTAGCTCCAATTCTTGCGTTGAACTGTTCCACTTTAAAGTTGGCCACTGTACCTTTAAATTTACCTCCAACAATTACTTGCTTTTTCCATTCTTTTAATTCAGCTGCAAAATAGGCAATATCGTCGCTACTTAATTTAGCGTTGGTGAAATTTGCCACCATCACTACTTTGTTAATATAGTCGCTAAAATCTTTTGTAAAATCTTTGAACTGCATCGCATAGTAGTTGCCCAGTATGCTTTTATTGGTTCTTAAATCAAGCTTAGCAAATTCCATTATTTGAGGAGTGAGCTTAAAATGGCTCGACAATTTTTTCACTTCAAATCCGCTCCTATCCTTAACACGAAGGTCCAGCTTGGCCCTTACTGTATCATTAATAAACGAAAGGGATTTTAGAGTACCATTTAAAGCAGACATTTCTATATGCGATTCATCAAAGCCTTTCATCGCTTTTTTGGTATTCCCTTCTATGAATAATTTGCCATTAATAATTTTCATTTGCTTTACCCATATGCCCATTCTAGCTGGGTTGAAATATAAGCCAGTATCTATATTTTGCAATCCAATTTGGTGAGGCTTAGATGGCCTTAGTCCAGGCAAATCTTGCAGTGTAATAGCGGGTGTATTCAGCGTTATTTCTTCAATAATAAATTGATTCTTTTTAAAGTCTACTTTATCCGCATCTAAACTAAGGGCACCAAGTTGAATGGAAGTAAGGCTGCCTACCCAATAATCGTGGTAATTCACTCGAACATTTTTAAGATCAATCTTTTCTAGGTTGAGTTCAATACTAGCTTGTTTCTTCTTTTTAGGGCTAGGCGAATGAAAGAAATCAACCATAAACTGGTAGTTCCATACAGAATCTCTTCTTACTAGTTTCACTAGAGTATTCTCAAGACCAATATATTTTAAATTGGCAGTGTCTTTCAAGAAAAACCAATCGGTGATATTCACTTTTAGTTTGCCAGCATACAGTAAAGTATCTTTTTGTTGGTCTCTCAGTAAAGTGCTTTCAAGGTTTAGTTGATTAAAGAAAGAAAAGCTTACTTTTTTAATACTCACTTCGGTGCCAAGCGATTTGCTTAGTTTCTCAGTAGCAAATTTCACCAAAAAATTCTGCACCGTATCTGTTTGAACTGCTAGCACTAGTACCAACAACAGGGTGATTACAATAAATAAAATTTTTCTTAATATGATAAAAGTGCGGCGCAGTCCATTCAATTTAAGGTTAAAAATAACAATTCGTGCTGGTAAGGCAAATACAATACCAAACCTTGTTTTAAAATAAATAAGTATTAAAACACTGGATGCATACCTGTATAATTAGAGGGACTGATGGCTTTAAGCTCTTTTTTAAGGGCGGGACTGATTTTGAGGCCATTAATAAATTGATGCATAGCCGCTTTATCAATCTTATGATTACCCCTCGTAAGCTCCTTCAGTGCTTCATAAGGGTTGGGGTAGTTTTCCCTTCTCAGAATGGTTTGGATGGCTTCAGCAACCACGGCCCAATTCAACTCTAAATCGGCTTTGATGGCTGGTTCATTCAATATTAGTTTAGAAAGACCATACTGAAGCGAGGCTATGGAGATGGCTATATGCGCCATTGGAACACCTATATTTCTAAGAACGGTTGAGTCAGTAAGGTCGCGTTGTAAGCGACTAATAGGTAGTTTGGCACTTAGGTGTTCTAGCAACGCATTTGCAATGCCGAGATTCCCTTCTGCATTTTCAAAGTCAATCGGATTTACTTTATGGGGCATGGCAGAAGAGCCTACTTCGCCTTTTTTGGTTTGTTGTTTAAAATAGTCCATGCTAATATAAGTCCATATATCCCTACAAAGATCTATAAGTATATTATTGATTCTTTTGAGGGCATCAAAATGGGCAGCTAGGCTGTCATAATGCTCAATTTGGGTGGTAAACTGCATCCTTTGTAGCCCAAGGGTATCTGCAACAAAACTGTTACCGAGCGCAACCCAATTTCGTTTTGGAAAAGCAATATGATGGGCATTGAAGTTACCCGTAGCACCGCCAAATTTGGCCGCATAAGGGATATTGCTAAAACTTTCTATTTGGTTGTTGATGCGTTCTACAAAAACCATCAATTCCTTGCCAAGGCGGGTAGGAGAAGCGGCTTGACCATGTGTGCGGGCCAGCATGGGAATGTCTTTCCACTGCAAAGCCAACTGATAAATGCAGTTTGTAAGGTTAACTAAAGCAGGAAGGTATTCGTGTTCAATAGCGTGTTTCCAACTGAGGGGAATAGCGGTATTGTTGATGTCTTGTGAAGTAAGGCCAAAGTGAATCCATTCTTTTAGATGGCCAATTCCAGCTTTGTCGGCCTGTTCTTTTAAAAAATATTCAACTGCTTTTACATCATGGTTGGTAATGGCTTCCAGTTGTTTGATTTGCTTAGCATCGTCGATACTGAAATTATCGGCCATATTTTTAAGCATTGCTTTGGCTTTAACAGGCAGTTTAAAAAATCGGTTATTGGCCAAAAAGAAGAAATATTCAATCTCTACCAAAACACGGTATTTAATAAGTGCATATTCAGAAAAATATTCGTCTAGGTGTTGTACTTTCTTTCGGTAGCGCCCGTCAATAGGAGAGATGGCAGTTAATTGGTTCAGTTCCATGATGGAATGTAAGATTATAATTAATAATTGGTTTCTTTGTGCAAAAGTAGCTCAATTGAACAAGAGAATACGTGTTGGAGCCGTAAGTTATTTAAACACCATCCCATTCATTTTCGGGATAAAAAAATCGGGGTTAATAAATGGCATTGAGTTGATAGAAGACTATCCCGCTAGAATTGCCGCGCGTTTGTTAACCGATGAAATTGATATAGGATTAGTGCCTGTTGCGGTAATACCTCAACTAAAAGAGTCGAATATTATTACCAATTACTGCATTGGTTCTGAAGGAGATGTGGCATCTGTTGCGTTATTTAGTGAGGTTCCAATAACGGAAGTGAAAAAGGTATTGCTGGACTATCAAAGCAAAACATCGGTTCAACTTGCCCGCATTTTGTTGAAAGAATATTGGCAGTTAGATGTTGAATTTGAGCAGGCATCGTTGGATTATATCCACCAAATAAAAGGCAGTACGGCAGGGGTAGTAATTGGAGATCGGGCATTGCGGCAGCGGCTTATTTCACCTTATATATACGACCTTGCTACTGCTTGGAAAAACCATACAGGGCTGCCATTTGTTTTTGCAGCATGGGTGGCTAATAAACCCATTGAGGCTGATTTTTTAGCTGCATTTAACCAAGCTAATGGTTATGGCTTACAGCATTTAGATGAAGTATTGGCCAGTGCGCATTGTGAATATTACAATTTGAAAACATATTATACCCAGAATATTCAATACCAACTCACCAATGATATGCGGGCGGGATTGGCATTGTTTTTAGAGAAAATCAATCCATTCAATTTGCTATAGTATGAACCGCATCAGTGTGATTACCATTTGCTTTAACAACCTCCATGATCTTCAAAAAACTTGCAATTCGGTTGATATGCAATCAGTACAGCCAGATGAACATTGGATTATAAACGGTTCTACTGCTTCTGAAATAGCGGATTGGCTATTGAAAGCTCCACAGCCTGCTTATCGGAAATGGGTGAATGAGCGGGACGCTGGCATTGCGGATGCTTTTAACAAAGGAATTGGTAAAGCCCAATATGAAATCACCCATTTATTGCACGCTGGGGACTGCTATTATTCAGTAGATTCCTTATTTTTTGTAAGGCAATATTTTGAACAATTTCCCAATACCATGTGGGTGAGTGGAAATATACAAATTAAAAGAGGAGGGGAGTCCGTTGTAGTTGGCAAAGCTTTTGAACCCGCTAAATTGTACAAAGGAATGCGGAGTGTTGCCCATCCTACCTGGTTTGTTAAGCGCGTTGTATACAATAGAGTTGGGTTGTTTGATATAAATATTAAAATTGCAATGGATTATGATCTTATGTGCAGGATTGTACACGAACCTTACGGATATTTAAACAACACCCTTGCCATATTTGATGATACTGGCATCAGTACAAGAAACTATCCCAGCTCTCTTAAAGAGAATATTACTATTTATGAAAAGTACAATGGTTATTCTTTAAAATGCAGGGCTTGGCAATTTCGTTTATTACTCCTCTATAAATTGCTCAATACCAGCTTGGGAAAATGGTTGTTTAAATTAAAAATAAAGATGGGTTTAGAAAATCTATAAAGAGCATTTTATGGCAGACCTTCCAGTTTCATCCATCCGATGCAATAAAATAGTAAGTTTATGCTCGCTTATATACTCATCAACTGCCTTCCTAGACCCTTTCCAAAAGCCATAATCATCAATTATTAACACCCCTTTTTGTTGAAGCTTTGGATACAAATATTCCATTTCATGTTTAGTAGACTCGTACCAGTCCGTATCTAATCTTAATAGGGCAATATCATTTGGCATAGTTGCTGGAATGGTTTTTAATACATCTCCTTGAATAAAATTAATATTCTCCAAGGGATACCCAGTAGTAGCAATATTTTGTTTCACTTCGGAAAGACTAGAATATGCCCAAATATTACTATCTGCTTTTTTTGTTTCATCTTTACGCAACTGCGAGGCCGCATCTCGATTAAGTTGATCCACATCCTCGCCAGTTGGGGGCGTCATTCCTGCAAAAGTATCATACAGAAAAAGCTGCCGATCACTAACACCTAAGTGAAGCAGCGTTTCAGCAATAGCCATCATACTACCACCTTTCCAAACGCCACATTCCACAAAACTTCCCTGTATATTATTTTTTACAATATACACCACACTCTCAATTAAACCATAAAGCCGCTCAGCACTTGTCATAGTAAACGGCGCTACCTTTGTAATAATTTTTTTATGTAATAACTCAAAATCGCTAGGTAGCTCGGAAGACTCCTCCTCTTTATTAAAAAATACTTTAAGCGCTTTAATAGGTTTAAGTTTCATTTTTACTGATTATTATTTTGAAATCTACATCAAAAAATTAATTAATAGCCATGCCATCACAATAAGGTCTTATAAATTATCTCGAATCCTTTGTATTACATCATCTGGCTCAATACTACTGTAGGGAATATTTACCACAAATTCATACTTGGCTTTTACCAGTTGTTCGTTTTCAAGCTCAGCTAATATTTGGGTAGGATATACGGTAAAGAAATTTGAACTTAATTCGTTGGGATAGGGAGCAAATCGCTTGTACTGAGACCCATTAAACACCCCAAATACTTTGCATCCAACTGCTGCTGCTAAATGTACAGCCCCTGTATCAATAGATAGTAAACAAGCTGCACTAGAGAGTATACTCAGCATTTCCGGAAGCGTGGTTTTCCCCGACATATCTACCAAAGTATAGGGATAATTTTTTGCAAAAGCATGGGTATAAATGGCATCCGCTGGAGCCCCACATAACACAGGAATACATCCATATTGCTCCTGCACATATTTGCTTACTGCTATAAAATTTTCTGTTGGCCAAATTCTGTTTACACTTCTTGAACCAGGAAATACAACAAAATATTTCTCCTTCAAATCAATTGGGTTGGGTGGAAGCAATTCTTTTTGAATACCAGTATTGCTATTTTTTGAAGCTTGCTGTGTTATAAACTCAGTAAATAGTTGATTCCTATAAAATTCAAATACTGGCTTTTTAGGTAAGGTATACAGCATGGTATACAAGTTATTGTCATACCCTTTTTCAAAAGAACGAACACTTTCAGTGTTAGATTTCATCCCAAAAGTGTACAGCGCTTTTGTAGCCATAACAATGGCATCATCATTTCTTTTGTCGCGCGAGAAAATAGGGTTGACAACTGCCTCATAACCATTGCTATTAATTGTTCGCAGTAGCTTATATCTATACCAAAGATTTTTTTTAAAGGTTTTTTTATCTACCCAAAATGATTGCGAAATATGATTATTATCTAGCAGAAGAAATATACTTTTCCAGCTACTATTCCCTATAAAATGAATTTCATAGTTTTTATTTCTATAAAATAAAACAAGCTCAACTAAAAATTTTCTCCACAATATATAATCGCCAATCTCATCTACTCTTACAATTAATACTTTTTTTGTTGTTTTTTGCTTCCTTGCCAAACTAGCTAATATCAATACAAAATCATACAGCTTACCCTTTAGTAGATCAGTTATATCAGACCAATATTTAACCATGTGATAGTAACTACTTTATTGTTTGGTAATTTTTAATACCAGTATTACGTTGTAATCTATTTCGCAATCGCTTTCATATAGAATCTGGTATGAAATATTGCCAATCTTATTAAGCTGATCAATCATATACGCTCTGCCCATATTAGCATGAATATGATAAGGATTTAAAACAATACCTGCTTTTTTACAAATAAATTCATATTTCACCTGGTCTGGAAATACCAATATAAGGTTGCCGTTATTTTTTAAAATCCGTATAAATTTTCTAAGAGCATCCTGAGTATCAATAAAATCTTCAATAAGGTGACTCGTATATACATAATCAAATGTTTGGTCAGCCACTGGTATTTCTTCTTTTATTACATCGCATCCAATATCTACTTGATCCTTTCCTGTGGTAGTATATGGCTGAGGTAAATCTATTCCTACACAATTTATTTTGGAAATCTTATCTCCGCCAAAACCTATATCACATCCGCTTCCAACACAATATTGAATGAGCGTTGATCTCACTTTGGCGGTCTCTGATTTTGAAGTAAACTTCATGCCAAAATACCTTGCCAGTGTGCCTTTTATTTTTCGTTCTAATACGATGCCTATTCGCAACATTTTATCTCTTTTATAAGTATTTCTAGCTGATATTACATTTTATAATCCCAGCTATTTCTCCCATATCATGTAAAGGTATAGTATGTTTAAAAAAATCAAGCGCAATTGCTGTTTTTTTGCTTAAAACCTAGTGCTGGTTACAATTTGTTGCCTAAAACACAGCCATTCTCTAGTTTTGCCTTATTTTTATTGTATATGGTGCCTAAAAATTTCAACCCCAGTTTCACTCATCCGCTTTATTTTATCCGCAAGGGGCTTCTTCGTAAAATTGGGTTATATGCACCTCAGTTGAAGGGGCGTTTACTTGATTTTGGATGTGGCGAAAAACCTTATCAATCGCTTTTTAATAATGCTACTGAATATATTGGGCTCGATTATGATGGTGAAGGTCACGATCATGCCAATGAGGGTGTGGATATTTATTACGATGGGCTTACCATACCTTTTTCTGATGAGCATTTTGACTCTGTTTTCAGCAGTGAAGTATTTGAACATTTATTTAGGCTTCCTACATTATTAGGGGAGATTAACCGAGTAATGAAAGTAGGAGGCCAACTATTCATTACTTGTCCCTTTAGTTGGGAGGAGCATGAAATACCCGTTGACTATGCAAGATATACGCGTTTTGCGCTGACTGATTTACTTCAAAAAAACGGATTTGAAATTTTAGTGATTGACAAAAACGGTCACTTTATAAGTGCCTTACACCAACTATTTGTTGTGTATATAGTAGATCATTGGATGCATAAAATTCCAGTTCTATCAAAGTGGAACTTTTTCAAGAAATGTATTCGTCATATTGTGGTACCCATGCTGAATATTGGGTTTTACTTGGTTGAACCCTTTTGGCCTAAATCAGATAGATTTTATTTAAATACTATTATACTTGCAAAAAAGAAATCCGCTTGATTTATGAGAAAAGTTATGTACACCGTTTGTTCTGCCAATCATTTGGGATATTGCAAAACAATGGTTGACTCATTTGCTGCCCATCATTCAGACTATTCAATTTTTATTATTTTAATTGATAAAATTGAAGCTCGCTTTAATAAAGCTGATTTTAAGGCATATCATTTATTAGAAGTTGAATCCTTAAGTATTCCTGGGTTTACTCAAATGGCTGCCCAATATTCAGTTCTAGAATTAAACTGTGCCATGAAACCCTTTGTAGCTCAGTACTTGTTAAATCAAGAGCAACCAGATCTGTTAATTTACCTTGACTCAGACACTTGGGTTTTTAGTTCATTTTCTACTATTGAAAATGAAATGCAGATAGCTGATGCTGATATTCTTATTACACCCCATTTTACCACCCCATACCCAGATGAGAACTTACTTCCCAGAGAAAGAGATATTTTAAGTTCTGGCATTTACAATGCAGGTTTTTTTGCACTAAAAAATTCAGAGAATACCCGTCGCTTTTTAGTTTGGTGGGCAGCACATATGAACCATGAATGCTATTATAATTTTTCTGAAGGAATGGGGGTAGACCAGATTTGGCTGAACTTGGTTCCTTTACTTTTTAAAAAAGTAACTATTTTTAAAAATCCAGGAGCCAATATGGCTTACTGGAATTTTCATGAACGAAATTTATCGCATCAAAATGGAGAAATATTGGTAAACAACAATTTCCCCTTGCTGTTTTTACATATAAGTGGATATGCATTGAATGACCCCGATTCAATATCGCGACACCAAAATAGATTCAGTAATTTAGAACTCCCCTTACTTACTGAACTCTTAGCAAAGTATAGAAACTTGTTGCTGAAAAACAAACAGGAATATTATGCCGACTTTAGTTGCGCCTATGCCATCAAAAAGAAAAAAAGTAAAGGCATCATGCGCAGCATAAATCAACTCATTAAACCGTTGGGAATTAAGGTTGTTGACCGTTAGGAGGGCTTGTTTTTCCTGTTCTTGCAGGCTTTTTCTTTTTGGTATGTTTCTGCTCAAATTCAGCTACTATTTTGGGCTTAATTTTTACTGGAACAGCTACGGAATTATTCGTATCTGCCCTTGTTTTATTTTCTGGCGTTGCCAGTGGATCGGTTGGTGCTTTCAATTGCCCCATAATATATTCCTCCATATTAATTAATACAGAAGTTTCTGGTACATAATACTTCCAAAATCCATGTTTGATAGATGTTCCATCTGTTTTTACTATGATGCGATCGTATTTATTGGGGTCTCTAAGATCTTGTACATCTAAGGTATCATAAGCTTTGTCAGGATTTACAGCACGCCAACTTTCTTCATGTTCCAAACCCGCATAAGTAAAATACATACACCTGCCATTCTTATTGCCCCATTTAAAATTCTCCTGTGCCAATAAATCGCCCATTGGGTTATACCTGCGCCAGAGCCCATCCTTCCTATTATTCAGAAAAACACCTTCTTCTTCATAACCAGGCTCTCCCCTTAATTTAGGAACTGTAACAATCCATTTTCCTTGTTTCATGCCGGCCATATCGGTACAATTCAACGTATCATTATTAGATCCAATTCTATAGGTTTTGCACTGACTTTGTACAAATAAGCAAAAAAAAGTGAACAATGGTAACAATAGAAATTTCATAATACTTACATTCGATTTGCCAAAATACTTAAATGACATGAGAAAACTACTGATATTTATACTTATTTCTTTCACCGCCACTGCTACAGCACAAGTGAAACCCACGCCAGCAAAGGAAAGACTAAAACTAATTGAGCAACGAAAACTGCTTAATCAGCCTTCTAAAATAACCGAAACCGCTTTCCGAAATATTGGCCCTAGTGTTATGAGTGGGCGTGTTGTTGATTTGGAAGTAAATCCCAGTGATGCCACAGAATTTTATATTGCTTATGCAACTGGCGGCCTTTGGCATACGCTGAACAATGGCATAAGTTTTCAGCCTGTATTTGATTCTGCGGATATAATTACCATCGGTGATATTGCCGTTAATTGGAGTAATAGAGATATCTGGGTAGGTACTGGCGAAGTCAACAGCAGCCGCTCTAGTTATGCAGGTATGGGCATTTACAAGTATTCTAATACAAATAAAACTTGGAACTGGATGGGACTTCCAGAGAGCCACCATATTGGTAAACTGCAATTGCATCCCACAGATCCTAATACAGTTTGGGTGGCGGTATTAGGACATTTATATTCTGCAAATAAAGATCGTGGCGTTTATAAAACCACCGATGGAGGTATAACCTGGAAACAAGTGCTTTATATTGATGAAAATACGGGCAGTGTAGATATTGATATTAATCCCATCAATCCCAATGAATTGTATACTGCTTTGTGGTATAGAACCAGAAGGGCTAATAATTTTGAAGAGTGTGGAAAAACCAGTGGTATTTATAAAAGTACCGATGGGGGTAATAATTGGAACCTGATTTCTACGCCTACAAGTGGATTTCCTACAGGCGATGGCGTAGGACGCATCGGATTGGCTGTTTTTCCTAAAAATCCTACTATTTTGTATGCAGTTGTTGATAATAACAATAAAACCATATCCACCAATTCAGCAGTTTCAACAGATTCAAGCAAATACCTACTAACAGATTTTAAATCACTTTCTAAAGAGCAGTTCGCTGCTTTAGATGATAAAAAACTAAGTGATTTTATTAAATCACCCAGAACCCTGCTTCCTGCTAAATATTCTGTAAATAGTTTAAAAGAGTTGGTAGCTAATGACCAGCTTGCGCCCACTACCATTTATGATTTTTTATTTGATGCCAACACCGCACTTTTTGATACGCCCATTATTGGCTGCGAATTATATAGATCCGATGACGCTGGCAAAACTTGGCGCAAAACAAATGAAAAGCCTATCAGCATTTACAGTACTTATGGATATTATTTTGGAATGGCTTTTGTAAGCCCTGCCAACGAAAATAAAATTATTTTAACAGGGGTAGATCTTATGATGAGTGAGGATGGAGGTAAAAATTTCAAAAGCATCAGTAGCCCTATTGTTCATTCAGATCACCATTTTGTTTGGATGGACGCTCAAAAAGAAGGTCATTTTATTAACGGCAATGATGGTGGGGTAAACATGACTTACGACGATGGCAAAAATTGGGCAAAACTTAATACTCCTTCTGTTGGTCAGTTTTATTCTGTTGCTATTGATATGGCTCGCCCATATAATGTTTATGGGGGACTGCAAGACAATGGCACTTGGTTCGGCCCCTCTAATCATATTGAATCTACTCGTTGGCTTGCTTCGGGTGATTACCCTTTTAAAACTATAGGCGGTGGAGATGGAATGCAGGTTCAAGTTGATTGGAGAGACAATAAAACGGTTTACAGTGGATTTCAATTTGGGAATTATACCCGTCAAGTTATTGGCGCCACTGGTTCATCGCGTGAACGGTACAAATCAGTTCAACCCATTCGCGAATTAGGGCAATCAGCTTTACGCTTTAATTGGCAGTCGCCCATCTTAATCAGTCGCCATAACCAAGATATATTTTATTTTGGTAGTAATAAACTTCACCGTTCTTTTAACAAAGGAGATAGTTTGGTGGCAATGGGGGGCGACTTAACTACCAATCCCATTCAAGGAGATATTCCTTTTGGTACCCTCACTACCATTAGTGAAAGTCCCTTGCGTTTTGGACTGATTTATACGGGCTCCGATGATGGTAATATTCAAGTAACAAAAGATGGAGGATATAGCTGGAATTTAATTAATAGGAAATTGCCAAAAGGACTTTATATAAGCAGAGTTGTTGCAAGTGCTTTTAAAGAAAGTAGGGTGTATGCAACTTTGAATGGATATAGGAATGATTATTTTGCGGCACTAATTTATAAAAGTGAGGACTATGGTGCAACTTGGATACAAATTAATACAGACCTTCCCATGGAGCCTGTGAACGTAATTAGAGAAGATCCTGCCAATGAAAATATTTTGTATATCGGCACTGATGGTGGTTTATACGTAAGTATAGACGGGGGAAATACCAGTTTGAAGTGGAGCAAAGGATTGCCCTATAGTTTACCCATTCATGATATTGCCATACAAGCTCGTGAGAATGAAATTGTATTAGGTACACATGGTAGAAGTATTTATATAGCTGGATTATCGGGCATTCAAAAAGAAGCCCAAAAGAAATAATCAGCTTTCTCGTTTCTGAAGCACCCAAATATCTTGCCCACCCAGTATTTTTAATAAATTTTTTCAATTTCATATTGTAAATCAGAGTGTAATATATTGCAAATCCATATTATTAATTTCAGTTCTAAGGGTTCGATTCTAAAAAATCAATCAGATGAATCCTCATAGTACAGCACACTTAGCTAAAATATTAGTTTTAGCTTTCCTAAGCAACTGGTAAAATTGCATTATTTAGATTAGCATATTTTGCTCATCATCATAATCTTTTTACACAAACTTTATTTTCTCATTTTAAAACCAAGATTGTGCCACTAAAATTAAAATCCCTATGCTTATTATTCATGTTGTTTTACACAATGTTAGCTTGCAAAAAAAACAACAATCCTATTGTGCCAACTACTCCTGTGGTTCCAGTATCAAACTCACCCCGTCCATTTTTTGAGATTGTAGGGTCAAAAATTGTAGACACCAATGGAGTTGAATTTATTGGCAAAGGCGTGAACGTTAACGGCCCTAAATGGCCTTGGAGTAGACCGACTGTTCCAGATGTGAATTTAATAACTGATGTATGGAAATGCAATATTGTTAGAGTAAATTGTTGGCCAGAATTTTCGGTTGCCAATTCTAATAACCTGAACTTAGATGATATTATTAATGCATTCACTGCAAAGAAAGTAGTGATAATGTTAGAAGATCATAATTTTACGGGTAAGTTTCCTACAACCGCAGAGTTGAACACTGCCATCAACTGGTGGAAAAATATTGCCAACAAATACAAAAATAATGGCTACGTATGGTTTAATCTCATGAATGAACCAGGTGGATCTTCGCCCGTTACAGCAGCTTGGTTAGATACACATAATACTATGATAGAAGCCATTCGAGCTACGGGGGCAAGAAATATTATAGTTTGTGATGAAAACCATTACGGACAAGCCAATGGTTTTGTTGACAATGCAAGCAGTGCTGCCATAACTTATGGACAAACACTTACCAGCAAATATGCCAATATTCTTTTCTCCCTTCATCTCTATGAATACTGGATATATGGAGAAGATAGATTAAAACGATATATTGACGCTGCCCATGCAAAAAATCTAGCCGTTATAATTGGGGAATATGGTGTTGGAAATGACTATTCTATGAAGGTTTCTTCCAATATTTTTAAAGCTACTATTCCCAAAAAAGTGGGCAGAATTGCTTGGCATTGGGTGGGCGAAGATATTCATCGGCTTGTTTCTTCCAACGGCGGTGGAGGATGGTCTATCAACAACACAGGAGGTACTAAACCCACCAACCTTAGTTTTGCGGGTAACCTAGTATGGATGGACAATCACAATCAATTAAGCGCAACCGATATTGCTTTAGAAACCGCTCCTGTAATATTTTCAAATGCCGATTTTGAGTTTGGCTCTCCCACCAATGGAAGTAGGCAAATAGAAGGTGGGTGGATTAATTATGGAACTGCCCAGCTAGACAATAATTCAGCCAACGTAAAACAAGGCAGTTTCTCAGTAAGAATAAATTCAGGAGCACCCGGTGGTTGTGGTGTTTATATTTATCTTAAACCAGGGGAGACTTATAAAATGACTGTTTGGGGAAAACATACCACTGTTGCTAGTACTGCTACAAATGTTTCACTGAGTTATAAATCAACCTTACCTGGCAATGAAATTAACTTAGCTACATTAAACTTTACTGCCAACAGTTTTGAGCAACAGTCAATTAGTTTTACTGTACCAGCTCAAATAGAACAAATGTTTTTTAGTATTTATAAAAACGAGTCAGCACCCGCTTTTTGGTGTGATGATATTAAAATTGAAAAACAATAATAACCACCTATTAAGTTAGGTTGGTTATTATGATTTTAAATGGAGATGCCAATAGTGCTAAATCATATTTAGAACTATTGGCATCTGTTTATATGGTAAGCAAAAACTGTTGGTAAATATCACTTGCTATTGATTAATGTAGTAACCATTTGTTAGCAAGTGATATTGAACCGATTTTATTTTTTCTCAGGATAAAGAACCGAGTGAACTATATTTTTACCATCGAACAATGTATTGGCTGTTTGCTTAATGTTTTCAATAGTTACAGCACTTACTAATTTTTCATAATTGCTGATTCTTTGCGGGTCATTATTACTAAAATAAATTCCTTGCAACAAACTACTCCAATAACGATTTTCTTTTAAGCTTACTGTGTACTTTTCAAGGATAGATTTCTTTACTTTATCAAGGTCTTTTTGTTCTGGCCCATTGCTTTTTATCTTTTCAATTTCTGCATTTGCAGCTAGTACCAGTTTGTCTACATTCTCAGGACCACAAGGTAATTGCAAGGATAAAGTATAGCTTTCGTATGGATACTTGCTCAAGGATCCATAAATACCACCACCGTAAATACCACCTATTTTTTCTCTTAACTCTTCAATAATTTTTATATTCAAAATCTCATTCATAAATTCTGTGTACAGAGCCAACTCTTCTGAATAAGGAATGGTTCCAGAATACACATTGAATATAAAACTTTTGGCTTCTTTTCCTTTATTAAAATTTACATTATGAACACCAGAAACTATTCTTACGCCATTATCTGTAAACTTGGCATTCGTGCCTTTTGAAGGAAGACCTCCGATATAAGTAGCTATAAGTGGCTTAAATATTTCTAAGTCAATATTCCCCACTAGTATAAAAGTAAAGTCGTTTGCATCACCAGTTAACTCTTTAAATATGGCAATGGAACGATCTAAATTAATTTGATCAAAATCGCTTGCATTGGGCACTACCGATGGTGCCAGTGGATTGCCTCCATACATGAGTTTGTACACAGTATCTATAAAAGCAGTTGTGGGATCTGCCATCATAAATTGAACCTGACTTTTTTGCTTCTCTTTCCAACCATTAAACAACGATTCATCTTTTCTAGTTGCCGTAAAATTTAAGTACATAAGTTGAAACATACTTTCAGCATCCTTAATGGTACTATTGCCAGAAACTCTTGCGCTTAGTGCGTTTACAGATAAATTGGCATTGGCTATTTTACCCGCCATGAATTTGCGGAGGTCAACGGGACTAAATTCGCCTATCCCCATTTGTTGTACAGCAGATGATGCATAGTTGGCACTGCTCTTGTCTCCAATTCCATAAATACTGGTTCCGCCTTTACGAAAGCCTGTCATTATAATTTCATCTTGTTTAAAATTGGTAGATTTAACAATTACTTTGGTACCATTGCTGTATTGCAATTCGGTAAAGCCCAATAGTTCATGCTTGGTTTCTTTTACCAGTTTCCCAGCCACTGGCGTAGTTTTTAGGAGGCTGCCTGCCAATGCTTTTTCTTCATAGGCTTTAATATTACTAGCACTTATGCGTTCAATAGCAGCCAATAAATTATTCTTTTCTGGAAGAGCCGTATTGCTTTTTTCTGGCCCTTGAACACTGATGAATACTTTTTCATTTTTCTTAAGTTGATTCGCCAATGTATTTACATCTGCCAATTGAATACTGGGCATAAGTTCTTTTTTATACTGGAATTCTACCTCAATTCCTGGCACTGGCTCATGCGATAAGAAATTACGAATATATTCTTCTACAAAAATGCTGGACTCTGTTTTGTCTCTATTGTTGTAAGCGCGTTCAATGCCTGCCAGTTGCTGCTTTTTGGCTCGCTCTAATTCGTTTGCCGTAAAGCCAAATTTTTTCAACCTTTCAATTTCTGTAAGTACAGCGTGTAAAGCAGAATCAGCACCTTTTTGTCCCGCTATTGCAAAACTATTAAATGCTTCATATCCACGCGCATAAGAGCTGAAATTACCGCCAGCATAGGTAAAAGGAGGATTTCCACTTTGCGCCAATTCACTCAAACGTTGGTTGAAAAGGGTAGTAAACAAAGATTTAATAATAGATGCATTTTTATAGTCGCCTATGGTTGTTTCGGGATTGGTTTTCTCCGTAGAATAGTTCAATTCAACTTGAAAATTAGTGGCTTCCTTATCAGTTACAACCATTGCCTCACTTTTGGTTCTTGAAGGCATAGTGGCCGCAATTCTAGGTCTTGGATTGGCAGGGTTTTTTAACCCCCCAAACATTTCAGTAATCATTTTTTCTGTTGCTGCAATATCAATATCACCTACCACCACTACTGCCATTAGATTGGGACGATACCAGTCGCGATAAAAACGCTTTATAGCATCGTATTTGAATGTCTTTAGAATACTATCTTTACCAATAGGCAAACGCAATGCGTATTTAGATCCTTCATACTGTTTGGGATAAATCTTGCGAAACATCCGATCGTCTGCTCCCTTGCCTAAGCGACTTTCTTCTAATATTACGCCCCGCTCATCATCTATTTGTTTATGATCAAAGAGCAAGCCACCTGCCCAATCTTGCAATACCAACATTCCTTTCTTAAAATTATTTGGATCGCTTAACGGAATAGGTAATATATATACAGTTTCATCAAAACCAGTATACGCGTTCAGGTCGGCCCCAAAATCAACTCCAATGCTTTGTAAAAAGTCGACCAACTCATTCTTCTTGAAATTCTTGGTACCATTAAAAGCCATATGTTCTGTAAAATGGGCAAGACCTTGTTGGTCATTGTCCTCAAGAATTGAACCTGCGTTTACAACCAACCTAAGCTCTACTTTCTTTTCTGGCTTTTGGTTTTGTCGAATATAATAGGTTAACCCATTGGCAAGTTTGCCTGTTTTGACTTTGGAATCAAAAGAAATTTTGTCGCTAAGGTTTAGCTGAGCATTCAGCGATACAAATAAGAGCATGGCTAGTGCTAGTAAGTGAAATTGTTTCTTCATATTTTGATTTTAAGATTAGGCAAGATAATGCATTAAGTTATTAAGTTGATTAAGTTATTAAGTTGATTAAGTTTTTAGCTCAATAACTAAATAACCCAATAACTCAATAACTCAATAACTTAATAACTCAATAACTCAATAACTTAATAACCCAATAACTCAATAACCCAATAACTTAATAACTCAATAACCAAATAACTCAATCAACTTAATCAACTTATTTTAACAGTTCTTCAATGGGTTTACCAATATTACCACTTGGCTGCTGAATATGTAATAATGCAGCTAGGGTAGCAGCAATATCGTGCATATAAACTTCTCGGTTAGAGCGCCCTTGTTTGATGCCCCATCCGTACCATAGAAGTGGAATATGAGCATCATAAGGATTCCACAATCCGTGTGTAGTTCCTGTGCTACCACCATCAATATAGCCCGGTTTTAAAATGATTTGAATATCACCACTTCTATTGTAGAAAAAGCCATTGGCTAGTTTCTCTCTTAATAATTGGGGCATGGGGGTGGTGAGTATTTCAGCAGTAGGGAAGGCGTTAAGTACCGACTCTAATTTCAATAAGTGGTTAATAACCCAAGTATTCAAGGCTTTTTTATCAATATTGGCAGTATCAATTTTTTCTCTATTAAAATGAATTTGATAGTTAAAATTACTTACGATGGCATCAGCAATACCAAATTTTGCTTTGATACCAGCATTCAAATCTGCCAGTACATTTCTATCGCTGTATATGCCACCGGGTAATTTATTTTCTTTCATAAATCCAGGAATATGTGCAACAGCATGGTCAGCACTTAAAAAACAAGTGTATTTGCCTTTTCCAACAGAGGCATCGAGGAAGTCTAGCAATTTCCCCAGTTCTTCATCTAATTTTACATAATCATCTACATTTTCCCATGAATTTGGGCCAAAAGCGTGACCAATATAATCGGGAGAAGAATAACTAATTGCCAGTAAGTCGGTAATATCATCTTTGCCCAATTCTTCCCCTATAATAGCGGCTTTTGCCATTTCAGTGGTGATGGTATTGCCATGTGGTGAGTTAGAAAGTTTGCCAAAACCTTCCTTTGCCCCCCGCGTTAAATCGTAAGGAAGTTTGGTTTGTTGATTGCCAAATGGCTTTGCTTCATAGGGCTTTTCATCAGCAGTTGCATATTGGAGGTATAGCTCATCTGGAAGCGATTTTTGCCATCCTAGTTTTAATAAAGAGTCGGGCAGATTCCGATTGTTTAAATCAGTAACCCATTTGGGAAGTTCTTTGGTATAATAAGTACTGGTAATAAAATAGCCAGTTTTAGCATCGTACCAAAACGCACCATTGGCACTATGGCCAGCAGGCAATATAGCACCTCTATCTTTAATAGCAATGCCAATTACTTTGCTTTTAAAATTAAACGATAAACGGAGCTCATCGGCAATAGAAGTCACCAACATATTTTTGGGGCTCATCTGCCCATCTCCCGCACCTGAACTGCCAACCGCTTCTACCGTTTTATCTTCAGTGCAGTACACCGTTTTTTTCTGTAATTGATCATACCAAGCATTGCCTGTTATGCCATGAATGGCAGGAACAGATCCACTGTAAATGCCCGTGTGGCCGCAAGCAGTTACAGAAGGGGTGTAGCCAATTTGGGTATTATCGCAGCTAAAACCACTGTTCATCATTCTTTTAAATCCACCATTTGTTTTAAAAAGTGGAGCATATCGTTCTAAATAATCCCACCTCATTTGGTCAATTACAATGCCTACCACCAATTTGGGGGACGCATCTATCTTATTTTTTGGTAAAGCTTTTTGAGCGGAAAGCTCCGTATGGGTAAGCAATAGCGCAATTGCTAAGCAAGCTACAATAGAAGTGTATTTAATTTTCAACATAGGGCAGGTATAGTATTAAACAAATAAATGAATGCTGATTTTAGAGGCGTTAAAGATAGGTTGATCAGATAATAAATCTGTTCAGTTTTGATACATTATGATTAATTTTGCATCAATTTTTAGCAAAATAATTTTATACGATGGCAGACATTTTTGAAAAGTTAATAAAGAATGCGGGGCCTCTTGGTCAACACCGTGAGCGAGCACATGGATATTTTGCCTTTCCTAAATTAGAAGGAGCAATTAGTAGCAGAATGAAGTTTAGGGGGAAGGAAATGATTGTATGGAGTTTAAACAATTATCTGGGATTAGCCAACCATCCAGAAATTAGAAAGATTGATGCAGATGCAGCAAAGGAATATGGTTTGGCATACCCAATGGGAGCTAGAATGATGAGTGGAAACTCTAATCATCATGAGCAATTAGAGGCAGAATTGGCCGAATTTGAAGGCAAAGAAGACGCCATTCTTTTGAATTTTGGCTACCAAGGAATCATGAGTACTATAGATGCAGTTTGCGGCAGGCATGATGTAATTGTGTACGACGCAGAAAGTCACGCTTGTATAATAGATGGACTGAGGCTGCATCCCGGTCACCGTTATGTTTTTAAGCACAATGATTTAGAGGACTGTGAAAAGCAATTGATCCGAGCCACTCAATTAATTGAGAAGCAAAAAGCAGGTGGTATTCTCTTAATTACAGAAGGGGTGTTTGGAATGGCAGGAGATCAAGGCAAGCTGAAAGAAATAGCCGCTTTGAAATTGAAATATGAATTCAGGTTATTGGTTGATGATGCACATGGATTTGGCACATTGGGGGCAACGGGTGCTGGTGCGGGTGAAGCACAGGGTTGTCAAGACCAGATTGATTTATACTTCTCTACTTTTGCTAAGAGTATGGCCTCCATTGGTGCATTTCTTGCAGGTGATAAAGTAATTATAGATTTTATTAGATATAATATTCGGAGTCAGATTTTTGCAAAGAGCCTACCCATGCCCATTGTATTGGGGAATCTTAAACGCTTGGATATGTTGCGAACCATGCCTGAGTTAAAAGAAAAGCTGTGGAGCAATGCGCTTAAGTTACAAAGTGGACTAAAAGAAAGGGGCTTTGATATAGGAAAAACCGATAGTCCCGTTACGCCAGTCTACATGAAGGGTGGGGTAGAAGAAGCTACCGCAATGGTAATGGATCTGAGGGAAAATTATGGGGTATTTGCTTCAATAGTTGTGTATCCTGTTATTCCGAAAGGGCATATTATTTATCGCCTTATTCCATCTGCTGCGCATACAGATGCTGACATTGAAGAAACCCTTACTGCTTTCAGCGAAACCAAGGCTAAACTTGATGCTGGCGCATATAAAGTATCAGCAATTCCTGATATGGCGGAAGTTAAATAAGCACTATTCTATTTAAATACTATAGTTCAAATAAAAGAGGCTGCTCATGTTGAGACAGCCTCTTTTATTTGAAAATACTTTTAACTTAATTTACAATTTACCAATCAGTTCATTGGCCATGCGAACATAGTCTTTATTGTCAGCAGCAGTAGCTATGGCGATACATTTTTCAGCACTTGCTTTTGCACTTGTTTTATCACCTAATTCTTTTTGTATTCTTGCAGTCAACAAGAAAATCCAAAATGCTTTTGGATTGGCTTCGGTTGCTTTTTGTGCATTTACCAAGGCTTTATTATAGTCTTTATCCCACTCAAAATAAAAATTAGCAGCCCCAAAATAGCTATTGGGATTTACGGTTTCAGCAGCTAGGGCTTTTTCAACCTGCGCACGAATACGATCTTTTACATTGGTGCTAATGGGAATACTTACTGCAATATTTCCCCACATCAAATGCAGTTCAATACTTTCTGCTTGCACATTTGCAAATTGAAAAGTGAATGTTTCCATTGGCGCACCACCCATTTTAGCTGCTTTTACTTTAAAGCGTACCACATCCTCACTGGCTTTGTACCCATCTGTACCCCAATTACTAAGGCCTTTATTAATCACAATCTCCCAATATTCTTTACCCGGAATGGTGTACAATACATAAGAACCAGTGTCAAGTGTTGATCCGCCCATAGTTACTTTGTCAGTAAAATAAAGCCGAGTAGCTCCATTGGCACCTGTGCGCCACATCTGATTCAATGGAACCAACTCACTATTCTCTTTTAACATAGCCCTGCCTTTAATATTGGGGCGAGAATAGGTTAATTCAATTTTTCCAAGGCCAAAATCTTGACTAATTTTTTGTGTTGTGCTAGGTTGTGGCATTTTGATTTGTGCAAATCCTACAACACTACACAACAGTGAAGCTGCAAACATTATCTTTTTCATATTGACTCTTTTTAGAAGACAAACCTACGTTTTGCCATTCAATTGGCGTAATTATTTTATAGCTTTAGGTTAAACGGCAAATCATTTAACAATTTGTATAAACTATTTAAACCCCGGATGGAAACGTTGTAATGTATCACGCAAGTAATTTCGATCTAAATGGGTATAGATTTCAGTAGTGGTAATACTTTCATGGCCCAACATTTCCTGAACGGCTCTTAAATCAGCTCCGCCTTCTACCAAATGTGTTGCAAAAGAGTGGCGAAATGTATGTGGTGAAACAATTTTGCGAATGCCTGCTTTTTTAGCAAGGTCTTTTATGATGTAAAAAATCATTACCCTAGTTAAGTTTCTTCCCCTTCTATTTAAAAATAAAATATCCTCAAAACCAGTCTGGATAATTTGATGAGATCGGATGGTTTGGTGATAGAGTTGAATGAATTTAATGGCATCTGAACCAATAGGAATGAGACGTTCTTTATCTCCTTTGCCCGTTACTTTTATGAAACCGATATCAAGATAGAGTCCCGATATTTTAAGATTCACTACTTCGCTCACCCGTAGTCCGCAACTGTACATGGTTTCAATAATCGCTTTATTTCTTCCACCTTCGGCACTGCTCAAATCAATGGCTGCAATGAGGCTTTCTATTTCTTCAAAATGAAGGGTGTCGGGTAAAGTTCTGCTGGTTTTAGGTGCGCTGAGTAAAACGGAAGGATCAACAGTAATAATTTGTTCTATTAAGCAATATTTGTAAAAACTGCGAATGCCAGAAATCATGCGAGCTTGTGATGTAGCTGTCATACCTAACTCACCCACCCATTTAACAAATGCTTGCAATTGCTTCAAGTCAATTTCACTGGGTGATTTCATTGTTTGCGAAGCTTGTAAAAAATCAGTCAACTTTTCAACATCATGCAAATAAGCCTCCACGGAATTATCGCTCAAAGAGCGTTCCAGTTGAAGATAAGCTTTATATCCTTTTTTGTAAGCATCCCACATTCCGTAATGCGAATTTTAATTGATTATTCTACACAAGATAACCCGTATATCCGTACATTCGCTATACCGCAAAACACAAAATTTACAATGCTAGTTAATCTTCGCTCTTTCAAACAAAAAGTTCGCCACAACCAAAAAAAAATGAACCGTTTTTTGAAGAAGATAGAAAAAAATCCTCCCAAAGGATTAGATGAACTGGCTGAAAAAATTGATGCAGAAGTTTGGAAGGAAGTGGACTGCTTAAGTTGTGCCAATTGTTGCAAGACTATGAGTCCCACTTTTACCATGAAGGACCTTAAACGAATTGCTGCTCATTTTAACGTAAGTATTAAAGAGTTCAAAGAAAAATGGTTGTATTTTGAAGAAGAAGATGGAGATTGGATGAATAAAAAACAACCCTGTCAGTTCCTCAACCTAAGCAATAATATGTGTAGTATTTATGAAGTTAGACCAGATGATTGTGCTGGATTTCCACATTTAAAGAAAAAAAAGATGGTGGATTATATTCATGTTCACCAGCAAAACATCACTTATTGTCCCGCTACATACAAAATGGTGGAGAAGCTAACGGAAGCCTTAACTGCTTAGAACATTAGTATTCCTGCAATGGTTGCAGAAAGATAGGATGCCAGCGTGCCGCATAACAATGCCCTTAATCCCAATTTAGCCAAATCTGCGCGGCGAGTAGGAGCTAATTCCCCTATACCGCCAATCTGCATACCTACACTGCTGAAGTTGGCAAATCCACAAATGGCAATGCTTACAATTAAAAGTCCTTTTTCTGAAACAATCGGTATTGCTTTGGTGGTAAGATTATTGAAAGCTACAAATTCATTAATGGTTAATTTTTGACCTAATAATGAAGCCGCATTTGCAATATCTACCGATGGTACGCCCATTGCCCAAGTCATTGGATAAAATATTTTACTGAATATTACATCAAGTGTAATACCCGTAAATGCCAATCCTATACAGTAGTTTAAAAATGCAATCAACGCTATAAAACCAATTAGCATAGCAATCACATTTACGGCTATTTTCATTCCATCACTTGCACCATGTGAAATGGCATCAATAATATTACTGTAAGGGCTTTTTACTTCTAGTTTTACCTTTCCCATGGTTTGGGACTCTTCTGTTTCGGGAAATACAATTTTAGAAATCACCAATGCCCCCGGCGCTGCCATTAAACTAGCCGTTAACAAGTATTCTGCCTTAGCACCCATATTGGCATATACAATTAAAATACCACCTGCAATACAAGCGAGGCTACCACTCATACTGGCAAGCAATTCACTTTTGGTCATGGTGGTTAAATAAGGCCGAATCATTACTTGGGCTTCAACTTGACCAACAAATGCACTCGCCACATTGCTTAATGCTTCTGCACCACTCACTTTCATAATAAAATTCATGGCTTTGGCAATAATAGAAACAATGAACTGCATTACCCCAAAATGATATAAGATAGCCACCAATACACAAACCAATATAATGGTAGCGGTTACACTAAAAGCAAAAACAAATCCACCCTGACCAAAATCTTTAACCCCATCTGGTGCATTCACCATTACACCTCGGTATACAAACGCTACTCCTTCACGGGCAAAACGTTCAATTTTCTCCATGCCATGACCTAATAGCTGAAAAAAGCGGGTTACGGGAGGTACTTTCAATACCATTACTGCAATGAATATTTGTAGCAAAATACCGCTGAAGACCAATCTATAATTAATTTTTCGCTTATTATTTGAGAACAAAAAAGCGATTAGAAGTATTAAAACCACCCCAATAAGCCCTTGAAATTTTTCCATACAAATACAGTTGCAATTAATTAGGAGTGGAAGATACGGAAAATAAAAACCGTGTATCGGTTTATTCACCAATACACGGCATGAAACCCAATTTTAGGGTTCTTCAGCAATACTCAACATTACATATGCGACTGTATCTTCTTATCTAAAACAGATTTTGGTACAGCACCAATTTGCTTATCTACTATTTGTCCACCTTTAATGAAAAGTATGGCAGGAATTGAAGTGATACCATAGTTTACACTTAAGTTTGGATTGTGATCTACATTCACTTTGCCTACATTTATTTTACCATCGTATTCTTTGGATAATTCTTCAATCACGGGTCCGATAGCGCGGCAAGGACCACACCATTCTGCCCAGAAATCTACTACTGTTAGTTTATCACTGTCCAGCACCGTAGCCTGGAAATTTGCGTCTGTTAGTTCTAAAGCCATTGTTTATTATTTAGTTGTTTAATATTTTTTAATCCATTTAAACCACGGTCTACTGTACACCGTTTGCTGCTCAACTACTCAAATTTACATCCAATCCCTACATTCTGCATAATTGACTTTTCCACCATTGTGATTAGTGACAAGCAGTCAGCATTACCCAACCAAGCCAACTTTAACGTCAATATCAATATTATTCAACAGAAATGCTGCCATTTCTTCATTCATCTGAAACCCTTTTTCTATCGTATACATGCTTATTTTCAAATTCTCCTTGGGTTCTACCACATTGAACCGCAGGGTTGATTTACCCGGAAAAGCGTGCAGATTATTTTCTACAAAATCAACCATTTCTGGTGTTAGTGCTGCTGGGTGCATATTTATTTCTACACTTCTGGTAAGCATTTGCTTTGCTGTTTCCAGCAGAGACATGGTATTGATTTTGAATTCAAATGCATTGGGCTGGTTGTAACGGTTGCGGAAGAAACCATTGAACAATATATTCTGTCCCTTTTCTAAATATTTCTGAAATTTTACATAATCCTCACTCCATAAAGTATATTCTGTTTTACCGCTGAAATCTTCTATGGTAAATGAGCCAAAATTCTTGCCTGTTTTCGTAACACGGTGTTGCACATCGGTAACCAACCCAGCTACCCGCATCATTTTTCCCACCGATGAGCCTTCGGAAAGACTGTCTCTGATTTCATTAAAGTCGGCTATATTGGTAATTTCATAATGTTTTAATTCAAACTTAAAATGATCTAAAGGGTGGCCACTCATAAACATGCCCGTTACTTCTTTCTCATAATTCAATAATTCAGTCAAGGTCCATGGTTCACAATTGGCAATTTTGGGTTGAGGTACGTTCATAGCACTGGGCAAATCGCCAAAAAGGGTATTGGTAGTACCGGTAGATAGGCTTTGCTGCACTTGCCCATATCCAATAATTTTCTCTAGTCCATTTACCCGTTCCCCATCTATTGCCTTAAAATACTGCGCACGGTGAAACTGGGGAAAGCAATCGAATGCACCCGAATAAGCGAGGCTTTCGAGCGACTTTTTATTTACACTCTTTTGCAGTACCCGTTTTACAAAGTCAAAAATATCGGTATAAGCACCCGCTTTCTGTCGCTCATTAATAATGGTTTCAATAGCCATTTCACCCACACCTTTCAAGCCGCCCAATCCAAATCTAATCTCCCCCTTGGTATTTACAGCAAACCCTTTTAGTGATTCATTAATATCGGGTCCCAATACTTTTATACCCATACGCTTGCACTCTTCCATAAAGAAAGTAATCTTTTCAATATTGCCTTGGTGATTCAGAACGGCAGACATATATTCTCCCGGATAATGCGCTTTAAGATAGGCCGTTTGATAAGCCACAAAAGCATAACAAGTAGAGTGTGATTTATTGAATGCGTATTGTGCAAAAGATTCCCAGTCGCCCCATATTTTCTCCAATTTATCGGCAGGATACCCCTTTGTGGTAGCACCAGCAATGAACTGCGATTTCATTTTATCTAGTACCGATTTTTGCTTTTTACCCATGGCCTTTCGCAGTACATCCGCATCGCCTTTGGTAAAGCCAGCAATACTTTGACTGAGTAGCATCACCTGTTCTTGATAAACCGTAATACCATAGGTTTCAGAGAGGTATTCTTGCATATCATCAATATCATAACTGATGGGTTCGCGGCCATGTTTGCGGTCAATGAAATTGGGGATATAAGCAATGGGGCCGGGACGATAGAGTGCATTCATTGCAATGAGATCGTCGAATTTATCGGGCTTTAATTCACGCAAATATTTCTGCATACCCACACTCTCAAACTGGAAAGTGCCATTGGTTTCACCGCGCTGGTAGAGTAAAAAAGTTTTTTCATCATCTAATGGAATAGTGTCGAGGTCAATGCTAATATTATGATTGAGTTTAATCAACTCCAAAGCCGTCTTTAAAATGGAAAGGGTTTTTAGCCCCAAAAAGTCCATCTTAATAACCCCAGCATCTTCAATAATACTGCCCTCAATTTGAGTAACCCACAAATCGGAATCTTTGGCAGTAGCAACAGGTAATAAATCAGTAAGATCACAAGGTGCAATAATAATTCCTGCTGCGTGAATGCCCGTATTTCGCACAGATCCTTCCAAGCGTTCGGCTTCTTTTAATACCTGCGACCGAATATCGGTGCCTTGATAAATGGCTCTCAGCTTTTTAACATTCTCAATATCTTCTTGCTGATACCCTTCTTTTTCTTCCAGTGATTTAGGCCCTTCTTTAATGGTAAGTGGCGCTTTAAGTACACGACCCAATTCGGTACCTGGTTTGTCGGGAACCAATTTGGCCAGCATATTGCTTTCGGAGAGGGGAAGATCAAGCACACGAGCCACATCTTTAATACTCATTTTGGCAGCCATAGTACCGTAAGTAACAATTTGGGCTACCTGGCTCTTTCCATATTTATCAACTACATAATCAATCACTTTTTGTCGCCCCTCATCGTCAAAATCCGTATCTATATCGGGCATGCTCTTACGATCTGGGTTCAGAAAACGTTCGAACAGTAGTTTGTATTTGATGGGATCTATATTGGTGATGCCAATACAATAGGCCACTACGCTACCCGCAGCAGAGCCACGACCAGGACCAACAAATACGCCCATTTGCCTACCCGCTTTAATAAAGTCGCTCACAATTAAAAAGTAGCCAGCAAAACCCATGGTTTTGATGGTGAACAATTCAAAATCAATTCTTTCTTGGATCTCAGCGTTCAGATCATTGTAGCGCATTTTGGCGCCTTCATAAGTCAAGTGTTTCAGCAATTCCCACTGGTTGAGGTTGGCATCAGCATGAATCTGAAATGCTTTGGGAATAGGAAAAGCTGGCAACAGAATATCTTTCTTCAGGTTCAGCACTTCTACTTTATCAACAATACGGTTGGTATTATCGAGCGATTCGGGTATATCATGGAAGAGCTTTTGCATTTCTTCCTTGGTCTTAAAATAAAACTGGTTATTGGGGAATTTAAATCGCCTGTTTTTAACCTGAACCTCATCATTTACAAAGTCGTCAAACCCGGGTGTGCTTTGCTTTTCGCCTGTATTAATGCAGAGCAGAATATCGTGAGCATTGGCATCATCTTCATTAATATAGTGACTATCATTGGTAGCAATTACCGGTACATTGTACTTTTTAGAAAATTTAAGTAGGGTATTGTTAATAAGTTCCTGCTCTTGAATTTGGTGGCGTTGAATTTCAATATAAAAATCATCCCCGAACAAATCGAGCCACCATTTAAACTCAATCTCTGCTTTTTCTTCGCTCTGTTTTAAAATAGTTTGTGGCACATAAGCACCAATACAACAAGTGGTGGCAATAAGCCCCTCATGGTATTTTTCAATTAATTCTTTGTCAATTCGCGGGTACTTGCTGTACATCCCTTCAATATATCCTAGGGAGGTAAGTTTTACCAGATTCTGGTATCCAATTTTATTTTTAGCCAGTAAAACTTGGTGGAATCTTTCATCTTTAACTTCTTTGGTAAAGGATTTCGCGTGGCGATTTTTTACCACATAAAACTCACAACCAACAATGGGCTTTACAATGGGTTCTAGTATATCTTTCCCCGATTCATCTTTGCCCACTATTTTGGTATGTTTCCAGGCTTGACTCACAAAGTCAAAAGCACCAAACATATTACCATGATCGGTAATAGCAAGGGCGGGCATTTGATTGGCCACTGCTTTTTTGTAAAGCCCATCAATGGAGGCAGCACCATCAAGCAGGGAATATTGAGTATGAACGTGTAAATGAGAGAATTGGCACATAGCTGGTGCAAAGTTCGTTCATTGTAAGAGCCCATCAAAGAGGCAATTTTCCACATTAGCCCAAAGTGCTTAAATTGCAGCCCATGTGAAATGAGCCATAACAAGAATTTGTTACCAACCGAACTGTTCATTTGCCAATTCCATGAGGCAGCTGAAATCAATAAAAATTATCTCATGAAAATGAACTCATATATATCATTGTTGTTAATTATTGCTGCAATGGCCAGCTGTAAGTCAATCCGTAAAGTTGCCAGCACTGATAACAGCGGTTCTGTGGCCGCAACCCCAAAAAAGAGGGGAAATAAAAGAGAATTTATTAATGGAATTGAAGTAACGCTGGGAACAGTCACTACTACAAAGCAAAAAACTACTACCGTTGGAACTAGTGGAACAAAAAAAACAGCTAAGCCCGTAACAGCATCCAATAAAGACGTGGAAAAATCAAATTGGTTACAAACAAAATACGCAGCTCCTTTAAATGTACCAGCAGAAAACTTAACTAATATTCCACTCTTAGAGTTAATTGACCAATGGTGGGGAACCCGATATTGTATTGGAGGAAGCAGTACCAATTGTATTGATTGTTCAGGATTTACACAAGTAGTTATGAGGGATGTTTTTGAGTTAACGCTGCCACGTACTGCACAGGAGCAGTACAACCTGATGCAACGCATAGAGATGGAAGATTTAAGGGAAGGTGATTTAGTATTTTTTAATACCAGTGGAAGGGGTATTTCCCATGTAGGCGTTTATTTGCAAAACAATAAGTTTGTACATGCATCTACCTCACAAGGCGTAACCATTACCGATTTAGGTGGTAGGTATTGGAGCCCCAAATTTAGAGGTGGAGGTAGAAAGCGGAATTGAAAGTAGGGGTGGGGCTATAAATTGTATTTATGGCTGTTTGTTAAGATCTAGTTCAAAAAATTTTGCTTCTTCGTATGGATTGTCGCGATAAGCCGGAATTTCAATAAACCCATGGTTGGCATACAATTTTATAGCAGATTTCATAAATGCAGCCGTATCTAATTTAATTTTACTATAGTTTAATTTTTTTGCTGACTCAATACAATTGCTGAGTAAAATTTCACCAATACCCAAACCCCTACTACTGGGTTGCACAAACATTCTTTTCACTTCACATTCATGGCTGCTGAATCTTTTTATACCAGCAACCCCAACAGGGTTATTGTTGTAGAAAACAATAAAAAGTGCGCCATTGGGATCGCCAAAAGTGGTGGGCATAGTTGCTATTTCAGCATCAAAATTTTGAAAGGACAAATCAATACCCAGCCAAGCAGTATATTCTAATATTAGTATTTTGGCAGTTGAAAAATCTTCGGGATTTTGAGCCTGTTTTACTTCAATATTATTATTCATTTATTCGGCAGTTTTAATATCAATTAAATAAGGTTTCAAGGGTAGTCCATCTGCATCTCTAAACCTATCTGAAACAAGCGATTGATAGCGTTTTTTAGATTCTAATTGTACTTCAAAACTAAACGATTTTTTGTCTTCGCTAAACCCCAATACTTTTTTTACCATCAGTGCATTATTTTCCCCCAACGGTCCAAGTTCAAACCCACGGGTATTTATATTCATTGGCTGAGAAAAATTAAGTGTGATGGTATTGGTTGAAGGATCTACAATTTGACTGCCATTGTTAAATTGTGTAATACCAAGAACTTTGGGACGTGAGTTTTCAAATTGGTGCTTATAAACCAGCAGAGGACTTTCAAAAAAACCAGATTTTTCTACAAAAGCTATTAACGCAGTTTCCTTGTTATAGTCCAGTTCAATCATTTCTTGAATGGCCAACTTTTTATTGCTCGATTCAGCATAGTATTTTTCGCAAATAGCATATCCAATATAATAAGCCAGATCCCTCATTTTAAATGGGTTATTGGCATTGTTCCAGATCCAGTTGTACAAATACGGTGAAAACATTTCTTTTTCAAAAGCTTTTTTAAGTTGATAGTTGTTGCTTTTTCCAAACTGAATTTGCGGATTTGGGGAGCTTTTTTTTAAAGCTATTTCTGCAATAAATTCAGCAGCACCCTCTAATACTGTTTGAGCCAGTAAGCTATTCCCTTCAGTTGTTTTCTGTTGGGTATGAATATATTCGTGGGTATTTAAAAAGGTTAAATTATCAATGGGATTGGTATTGAAATAAACGGGCAAATGAGGAAAATCTTTTTCAAACTCATTTGTAGTTGCGTTTTTATCAGCCATGGCTAATTCACTACCAATCAATACTTTATTCCCTAAGGTTGTGCCATTGCTCCATAATGCCCCGATGGTAAAATATATTTTAGCAGGCTTTAGAGAGGGATATATTCTTTTAAGCTGTTTAATTCCTTTTTCTATTTCGTTGGCATAACCATTCACTTTAAGCGTATTGTTTCGAATAGAATTCCAAAAGTCTGGGTACTGGTTAATGGCATTTATATAAGAAGTTGGGGTATATTCTTTCACTTCCATCATGGCTGATAGCCCAAGAGTACCTTTGTTGATAAAAAGGGTTTTAATGAGTTCAATTTGTTGGAGGCTGTCTTTGGTTTGCTTTATTTGGTCATAAGCATTCCAGAAATTGGGAATATCATCTGTAATAACTATTTTCTGTTTCTGAGCGAAACCATGTGTTGCCATAAAAGCAAAGAGTAACAAAAATAACTTGTACATATATGAAGTTTATTGGAATGCAATAATGAGTAATTTAAGTTAATAGTTTATTGTTTTTTAATTCGTTTATTTTCATTTTTATTAACTCAATTCTTTGATCAGTTGTAAAATCTCCGATAATCTCTAAAATAGGACAATTCATAGTTGCCAACCATTTTTTATGTGCGTATATATTTCTATTGGCAATACCAGAAACATGGTCATAATCTTGAGCCCAAATAACAAAATCATCAAATTGCTTTTTCCGCTCTGGATCTTTATAAATGATATTACCATATCTATTAAACTCCCTAAGCTTTATTCTGTCAACTCTAATTTGAGGTGGTATCCACAAGAAAATAATTAAATCGAATTCAGGAAATACAGCCTCACCCCACTGAAAAATCGACCCACCTAAAACCCAACTTTTTAATACTGATAATTCTAACTTAATTTTTTGGTTTCGCAATTCTTTATTCTCCCTAACACTAAATGGCATACTGGGGGTTAACTTCCAAAAATAGTCGTCGCTATCAAAATAGGGTATATTTAATTGCACAGCCAATGCATTTCCTGTTGTGGTAACACCGCTACCAGAAGCCCCTAAAATATTAATTTTCATTAGTAATCCTTTACAATATTGCTAAAGAAAGATTATTAAACATCCCGCTTACATTTCAAATATACTCTGAGAGTATATTTGAGTGTAAAAATATTCAATAAAATATATTTATATTATTTATCGCCCAATTTGGAACTTAGCCATTAATTCATAAATTTGTAACCATTGTATAAGGTTAAACTACTTGGTTATGAGTGATTACTTATCATTATCGGAAGCTGCAAAGTTAATTGGGAAAAGCAAAGAAACACTTAGGCGGTGGGATAGGGAGGGTAAATTGACCGCTGTGCGTGAGCCTATGAGCAATTACCGTGTTTACAGAAAAGCCGAAGTACAAACCTTATTTACTGATTTTATTAGTCGCGATAACGAAGAAACAGTTTCCAATTTTGTTAAGTCAGAAAATGAATACGTGCGTGAGCCTATGAGCAATTACCGTGTTTACAGAAAAGCCGAAGTACAAACCTTATTTACTGATTTTATTAGTCGCGATAACGAAGAAACAGTTTCCAATTTTGTTAAGTCAGAAAATGAATACCAAGTTTTAGAACTGTTTGCAGGAGCAGGCGGCTTGGCAATTGGTATGGAAAAAGCTGGTTTAAAATGCGTGGCACTCAATGAAATTGACAAATGGGCATGTAAAACCTTACGACAAAATCGCCCAAATTGGAAAGTATTGGAAGGTGATATTAAAGCATTTGATTTTTCTGAATACCATAATAAAGTTCAGGTTGTTACTGGGGGCTTCCCTTGTCAAGCGTTTAGTTATGCAGGCAAAAAATTAGGCTTAGCTGATGCAAGGGGGACTCTTTTTTATGAGTTTGCAAGAGTGGTAAAAGAAGTAAACCCACCCCTTTGTATGGGTGAAAATGTTCGTGGATTATTAAGCCATGAAAATGGAAAAACATTACAAGGGATGATTTCAATTTTAGATGAAATAGGGTATAATGTAGTCCCCATCCAGGTTTTAAAAGCCATACATTTTAAAGTGCCGCAAAAAAGAGAGCGGTTAATTTTAGTTGGGATAAGGAAGGATATTGATTTGAAATACGAATACCCAATTCCCTACAAAAAAATATACAACTTAAAAGATGCTTTAAAAAAAGGCGAATTGTTTGAAAGTAATGTGCCAAAATCGGAAGGTGCTAAATATCCAAAAAGTAAAATAGAAGTCTTAAACTTGGTGCCCCCAAAAGGTTATTGGCGTGATTTACCACTGAAAATTCAAAAAGAGTTTATGGGTGGAAGCTTTCATCTTGGCGGTGGGAAAACAGGTATTGCAAGAAGAATTGGTTGGGATGAACCTTGTTTAACCCTTACCTGTAGCCCTGCACAAAAACAAACCGAACGTTGCCATCCCGATGAAACTCGTCCATTTACTGTTCGTGAATATGCCAGAATTCAAACCTTTCCTGATGATTGGAAATTTGAAGGTTCTATTGCGCAACAATACAAGCAAATTGGGAATGCTGTTCCTGTTAATTTAGGTAGAGAAGTGGGCTATTCAATTGTGAATTTTTTGAACAAATACTACAGCTTATCAAAACCCAAATAATAGCTATAATTCTCAAAAGTGATTTGGTCTAAAATGCTGCGTCCAGAAATTTTATTAGCAAATTTTATTTCATCAATTGCTGAATTTTCTATGTTCCCCTCTTTGTGTTCTACAGTAGCTAGATAGTCTTTTATTCCCGCTGGTAATGCTGTATACAATTGTAAAAGTGCATCGTGTTTACCTGAAAGTAAAGTATAGAATTGATCCCCAGAAATCTTAAAAACCCTACTGTGGCTATATTCTTTACTATTTATTTCACCTTTCCAAAGTTCGTTAAAACTACTTTTGGCTAAAATTTGAACCCAGTAGCAATTTGCTTTTTTATAGTCGTTGGCATATCGTGCTAATTTTTGAAAAAGTGCTTCGGCTGAGCTACTATTCATAGTATTGTGCTTATTTTTTATATCTGCAAACAAACTATTGTCTTTTGCTTTAATATCAAAACCACTCAAATTACCTACTTCAAAGCCAGTAATCCCTCCTAAAATTTGTTCATGAAAAGTACCAATTGAATTGTTGATTGACTTATCAATCTGTCGCAAAATTTCAGATTGGATAAGGCTTTGTTCGTCAATATCATTAAATTTTGCATCAAAAGTCAACTTAACAACGTCTACCTTATTGGAATAAAAATTCTTTTTGGTAATATTATTTTTTGCTTTCAAATAAGACTGATAAAGATTACCAATACATTTCAAGAAATACTCATCGGATATAAAATTCAAATACTTGTTTTCCATCAAAATTTATACATTAAATTATTTACTAAAATAACTGTTTTATAGATCTCCCCATTTTAATTCCCGCCCTTGCCAATCCGTTTTTTAAATACCTGATACAACTGTATGGCATCGGGGGTGAGTTTTAATTTAAATATGGCCATTATCATTATTCCAGAGAAAATTACCGATCTGCCAATCATTGCCCACCATCCTGAGTACTGCCTAAATAAAAGGTAACTAGCAGCAAATGCAAGCAGGGTAACCATTATAGACCATAGTGTTTTTAAATCAAAAGGTTGCATATTGAATTTTCGCCGTAAAAATTCATACCGAATAAAATTATATACTCCATAAGCTGCCAGCTCCGCAAACGCAGATCCTATTATTCCATAATTTTTAATCAGGTAATAAGTGAGGGGCAACCTTAAAATTAATAATACCACGCCACTGAAAAAGTCAAACCGCCAAAAAGTAGATGTATTTATAACCATCGCATTCAGCCCCGTTCCCGCATCTATTATTCTTACCATTCCTAAAACAAAAATAGTATTCAAGCCAGCTGAATATTCCTGCTGTACATCAAATACCTGAATGGCATCCGCAATATTCAACCATAAATTTCCAAATATTACCAATGCCATCAACAACAAATTAATACAAGATCTTTTATAAATGCGGTGAATCTCAGCAATATCTTTATCCTTCCAAGCTTGAGATAATACGCCCGCAGAAACGGCCACAATACTTCTTTGTGGTACTTGTAACAGATTGGCCGCATACTGCGCCAACGCAAAAATTCCCACTACGGCAAGCCCCTGAAATTTGGCTATAATAAAACTATCAATGGTTGCAGCAATTGACGCTATTAGGGTACCACTGTATATTAAGGCCTGCATAGCAAGCATTTTTTTCCAGAATTTCTTGGTGACCCTGCTTATAATTGTAGGAAAAAAAAGTGCACCCGCCTTGTATAAATAGACTGCCAATAGTATAAAAATGATACTATATAAAAAGGCGAACCCATAAATAAACGATTCAAAACTAATGAGCTTTGTATAAAACAATAGAATAAATAGTAGGGTAATAATTCTTAAGACAGTCTCTTTTAAAAAACTAGAAACTACCGTTTTATTTACAGCCCAGCACAAACCCTCTAATACATTAAAAAAAAGCATCCCCATGGTGAAGGGGAATAACCAATAATAATACCTAACAATCAAGGCAGACTTCTGATAAAACTGGGCCACAAAAAAGGGGCGAAAATACCAGCCCGCAACAATCACCAACAAAAGTCCAATCACTGCTGCCAACATTGCCCATGTTATTAAATCTATACGGTGTTTCTCTAAATTGTCTTTGTAGTAGGGATAGAATTTATAAATAACAGGCACCACACCTAGTGTGCCAAATGCAGCCATATTCTGGGCAAAATCAAAGAAAATGCGCGTTATGCCAAACTGTTCAGGCGTAAATAATCCATTTTTTACATAGAAATAAGTATTCAGCGCACCTATTATAAATCCAATATAGACCAGTATACTTGAAATGATGGTTTGTTTCCTAATGGCTCCCATACAGCTTAATTCATTTTCAGTAAGGTTATTTTCACTTCTTGCACACTTGCAAATCTAGTTTACTAAACCATTTATTCATAGAAGCTGTTTGAGTTATTTTTTGTCCTGCAATAAAAGTAAGATATTCAAGTGTATGCTGAGATCATACACCATTAAACAATTGAAAAGAAACTACCCGATTGTATTGAGGGGTGTGATTGCTTAATGCTTCAACTTAGCTTTAAAAACTTTCTCAAATTTTTCCAACTTAGGGGCAATTACAAAGCGGCAATACCCTTGATTTTGATTACCATTATAATAATTCTGGTGGTAATTCTCTGCTGGATAAAAGTTCTTCAATGGCTCTATAATGGTTACAATGGGGTTTGCCCAAGCACCACTTTTGTCTAGTTGAGCCTTATAATGAATGGCTTTTTCTTTTTGCTCCGCATTGTGGTAATAAATAGCACTGCGGTATTGGGGGCCTACATCATTGCCTTGACGATCCATAGTGGTAGGGTCGTGCGTTTTCCAGAATACTTCCAGCAACTCATCATACGTTACTTTAGCTGGATCGTATACAATTCTACACAATTCAATATGCCCCGTATTTTTATCGCAAACCTGTTCATAAGTAGGGTTTTCTACATGGCCGCCCCCATATCCACTCAAAACTTGTAATACCCCTTCTATTCGTTGAAAAAATGCTTCTGTACACCAGAAACATCCTTCGCCAAAAGTGGCAGTATCAGTATTTAATCCTTCGGGAATTGGCGCCATTGTATGGTTACTCATTGGTTCATTTTTTGGTTTTTCTGGTGCTGCGCAGCAGAATTGAAATAGACTAAGAAAAATAAAAACTAGATACTTTTTTTGCATAATTGCTTTTGTATAAGCTACAATTAATACTACAAACAGTCTGGTATTTTTGTTTATTTATACAGTTTTATATACCAAAACAAGCTGTTTTAACGCTTTAAGCTGGAGGATTGTCAAAATTAAGTTAAATTCGTTTATAGTATTATCATGAGTTTTCAATCACAGTTCTGGAAATATATGTCGCTCCGCATGGAGTCGCTGCTACTGGGGATGCCCATATTGCTGTTTTTTCTATTGTATTATTTCTACGACGCTCTTAGCATTGATCCTTATTTTGGGGTTTCTGTTCCATTTATTTTGAGCACCAATATTCTTATTTTCCACCTCCCTTTTTTCCTAATCCCTTACCTTATGCACCGGTTTATGAGGGATCAAGATAAGGGACATTTTGCCATCAATTTTCTTCACGTTTTATTGTCTATATTTTTGCTTTTCTCTCTCATGTTCACGTATCAAGTGGTTCAACCTGCATCGCCACAAGTAGGCACGCCCATTTTTGATTTCCCGGAAAATAAATTGTGGATGGAAGCAACAATGGCCACCTATATTATTTTATGTGCACAGGTTATATTACAATTGGCTTTTACACTCTATGCCCTTACTGTTCTCTTCCCTGGCAAACAGAAAACCCCCATTCACAGTTATTCCTTTCAATAAAGTAATCTTGCGGCTTACCTTTGCAAGCAATTGAAATGGACTGCATATGCGTTTATACCCAGAATCGGCCTCCTCACAACTGGAATTTGAGACAGTAAAAAATTTGTTGGCCTCCTTGTGCAGAACCGATTATTCCAAGAAAAAATGCGCTGAGCTTCGCATTCATACCCGAAAAGATTTTATTAACCGCGAACTAAGGCAGAGCTATGAGTTAAAACTTATCTTACTGCAACAGCAATATTTTCCGAACGATTTTACCCTCAATATCAGCAAAGACATCAAGTTATTGTCAATCCCTGGTGCGCTGCTTACGGGAGAACAATGGCTGCTGATTAAAAAACTTACCGAAAGTATTGGGACTATTTTCAGGTGGTTTGATCAGGAAAGGAGGATATCATTTCCTGCGCTTACAGAAGTACTGAGCAATAGCTATTATGAAAAAGCTATTGTAGCAATGATTGACGAGGTATTGGATGACGCTGGAGTAGTAAAAGACAATGCCTCTGCCGACCTACAGAAAATACGAATGAGCCTGTATAAACGCAGGAATGAATTACGGAGGATGTTTGAAAAAGTAATTCAGAAAATGGCCAAAGCAGGTTATACCGCCGATATTGATGAAAGTTTCAGCAACGGCAGAAGAGTTGTGGCAGTATTTTCCGAACATAAGCGACAAGTGAAGGGCATTCTTCATGGCGAAAGTGATAGTCGCAAAACTGCTTTTATTGAACCTGAAGAAACCATTGAACTCAATAACGAAGTATTTGCATTAGAAAATGAAGAACTGCGGGAAGTGCAAAAAATATTAAGAGCCCTTACTGCCAGAATGATGGTATATGCGCCTTTGTTAGATTCTTATTTGCATATGATTGGTGAATTTGACTTCATCAAAGCCAAAGCACAACTTGCAGTGAATATGAATGCCAACCTACCCGAATTGGCCGATAAAGCACAGGTATTATTGGTAGACGCTTATCACCCTTTGTTGTACTTATACAATAAAGAATCGGGTAAGAAAACCATTCCTGTTTCCATTTCATTGGATGAGAAAAGCAGGATACTGGTAATTAGCGGCCCAAATGCAGGGGGCAAAACCGTGACCATGAAAACCATTGGACTAAACCAGATGATGCTGCAAAGCGGGTTATTGGTGCCTATGAGTCCGCTCTCGCAGATGGGTATTTTTAAACAACTTTATATCCATATTGGAGATACGCAAAGCTTGCAATTTGAGTTGAGTACCTATTCCAGTCACCTTATGCATATGAAGCATTTTATGGAGAATGCCAATGGTAAAACCTTATTTTTCATAGATGAATTGGGAAGTGGATCCGACCCTAATTTGGGTGGTGCATTTGCAGAAGTAATTATGGAGGAGTTGGGACGAAAGCATGCTTACGGGGTAGTAACCACACACTATCTTAATTTAAAAGTGATGGCCAATCATACCCAAGGAATTATTAATGGAGCCATGCAGTTTGATGAATTGAACCTGCAACCGATGTATAAACTAATTATTGGCAAGCCTGGAAGCTCCTATACTTTTGCCATTGCAGAAAGAATTGGCCTTCCCAAGAATCTAATTAACCGGGCAAGAAATCTGGTAGATGAAGATCATTTTAAGTTAGATCGATTGTTAAACAGAACGGAGCAGGACTTACAATATTTAGAAAAAGAAAAAAAAGAGCTCCACAACGCACTGAAAGAAAACGAAAAGTTGAAAAAAGAAATGGAGCAAGTGATGAATAAAGAAAAGCATCGCCAACAGGTTGAACTGCTTAAAAACCAGCACTTGGTTACCGAAGATAAGTTGGTGTATTTGAAAGATATGGAGCGGAAGCTAAAGCAGATAGTGCTGGACTGGAAGAAGAGCGACAATAAGCAAGAAGTAGTAAAGAATCTTCAGAACCTACTCTTTAATCAGAAGGAAACGATTGTGGTGAATAAGCTGGCGAAAAAAGTAGATAAGCAGTATAAAGAACTTAATCAACCCATACAAATAGGCAGTTTGGTAAAACTCAAGAAAAACTATCAAGTAGGGGAGGTGAAGGAAATTCGCGGAAAAAGAGCCATCGTTATGATTGGGTCATTACCCATTAATGTGGACATTACAGATTTAATAACCGTGGAAAAATTACCAGAAAAAGAATAATCTGGCATTCAATTTGGATAGAATAATTGTATTTTCACCCATTGCATGCACATGATAATGAAATCCATTCTTTTAGTATTGCTGGTGATTGCTTCATTCAATTCCAACGCCCAACTTTGTACAGGAAGTTTGGGCGATCCTGTGGTGAATATTACTTTTGGAAATGGGAACACTCAGCCAGCCGCTTTAAAAAAAGGGGTAACCAATCTTAGATATGTCTCCACTGATTGCCCTACTGATGGAGAATATACAATAACTAACTCTACTTCAAGATGTCATTCAAATGCATGGCATACTACCAATGAAGACCATACAAAGGATTTAAAAGGTAGGTTTATGCTAATTAATGCAGGTTCAATTGCAAGTAACTTTTTTATTGATACAATCTCAGGGTTGTGTAGAAATACTACTTATGAATTTAGCGCGTGGATAGCTAATGTATTGAAATCAAGTAGCTGCAATGGAAGGGGAGTGAAACCAAATTTAAGTTTTAAAATAGAAACAATAACTGGTATTATTTTGGACAGTATAAATACACAAGATATTAATGACAACCCCAATTTAATTTGGGAAAAGTATGGTTTTCAGTTTAAACCAGATATTAATACCACATCAATAGTCTTAAAAATAAAAAATAATAGTCTAGGAGGCTCATCAGATGACAGATGTGGTAATGATTTAGCAATTGATGACATTGCATTCAGACCTTGTTTTCCGCTTATGAAATCAGAAATATTAAATAATCTAGGATTATCAAGTATTTGCCTCGATCAACCTAAATCTTTAGAGCTAACCGCTTCAATTGAAAATGGGTTATTAGCTCCTTTTTATCAATGGCAATCAAGTTTTGACCATGGTAAATCTTGGTTAAATATTTCTGGCGCAAACAGCACTAAACTCAATTTACAGGCTCCAATAAGTGATGGAACATTTATGTACCGTATGCAAGTTGGGGAATTGGCAAACCAGACAAATCAAGATTGCCGGGTTCCTTCTCCAACAATATCGGTTCATCTTTTACCCTCAAATACAGAAAAAACAATTTCACAATGTAGAGGCTCAGATGTTGAGCTTTTTGCAGCAAACAGCAATGACTCATTAATTAAGTATTTATGGAATGGCCCAAAAAATTTTAAATCTATTTCTCAGAATCCATCTTTGAAGTCAGTACACATTTCTGATTCTGGTATTTATTCTGTTGACATTAGCAATAATTATGGATGTGTGGTCAGGAATACCATCAATCTAAAAGTGTTTAATGCCATTGTTGGTAAACTCACTGGTAATTCAGTAATATGCTTTGGCGAATCAACCCAATTAACAGCGAGTGGGTCTACCCATTTTACTTGGGTACCTTCCACTGGCTTATCGGCTAATAATACCGGAACAGTAATAGCCAATCCAAAAGATACTACCCAATATTATGTTTTAATTGGAGATGGAACCGGATGCTCTGATTCTATATCAATAAATATAAAAGTTGTAAAACCGCCCATCGTAAATGCAGGTGCCGATAAAAGTATATTAGCAGGTAATTCCATTAATTTGTTGGGGAGTATAAGCGGACAATACCAATCGTACCGATGGACGCCCAACTTTAATATGCTTAATGCCAATAGTTTATCACCCACAGTAATGCCTACACAAACCACTTCTTATGAGCTAAGGGCTGTTGCTGCTGCATCCTGTGGTGAAGTAAAAGATACCGTAAAAATTGTAGTATATATTAAAACTGAGCCGCCCAATGCTTTTTCTCCCAATGGAGATGGTGTGAATGATTTATGGGTAATACCAGGGTTGGAATTGTATCCAAAAGCAGCACTAACAGTATTCAATAGGGCGGGAATGGTAGTATACCAATCCAAACCTTATAGCAGTTCTTGGGATGGTACTTTTAAAGGAAGCCCTTTACCAGTAGGTACTTATTATTATATTATAGAACGAGGAATGGGTTTTGAAGTATTAAGTGGATCTATCCAGTTGATTCGATAATTTTATATTTTATTCATTCAAATAATTATTTATGATTATTGATCAGATTTCTCGACTGCAATCTTATTCCGCACTGCATCCAAGGTTTACAGAAGCCATGAATTTTATTTTGAGCACAGATCTTGAAAAACTAGAAATAGGTGAAACAAAGGTAAGCGGTGAAAATATTAGGGCTATAATTATGGAGGGCGACCAAGATCCGGATGCTTTATTGAATGATGGATTTGAGTGCCACAATGCCCATATTGATATACAGGTTTGTATCTACGGTACGGAAAGGGTAGGGTGGAAGAGCCGCCACGAGTGCATCCACCCGAAAGATAATTACGATGCTGAGCGAGATGTATTGTTCATGGAAGACGCACCAGCACTATTTTTTGAGCTGAAAGAAGGTATGTTTGGAATTTATTTTCCTACTGATGTACATGCGCCCATGATTGGTGTTGGACATATTCGTAAGCTGGTGATGAAAGTAAGGATATAAATAGTTTTAAATATTTTTTGGAATAAAAAAGCCTAGACCTTACTTTTGCCGCGGAGAGCTGGCAGAGTGGTCGATTGCGGCAGTCTTGAAAACTGTTGACTGTAACAGGTCCTGGGGTTCGAATCCCTAGCTCTCCGCACTAAAACCTGAAATGTAATGCCAGATTGCATATCAGGTTTTTTAGTTATTATGATGGCTAATCACGAAAAGGAGATAATAATACTGGCCTAGGGACTATCAGTACACATTTTATGAATTATCTACTCAATTCTTTCCCTCGTATACAAAAAAGCAAAGTATCTATTCGCCGATTTTTTTGGGTTTGAACAGACTCACGGTTTTGTGAAAATCCCTGTTTCATTAAAATAAATTATTGTTTACCAATAAATATTTATTTATATTTGACCTAAAATTAAATTTATTTATGGAAATCAAAATCAGTTCACAACAAATATTGAAAATATTAACCGTACTATCGTGGATTATTTTCATTGGGGTTTGTATTGAGGCAGGAGGTTTTTTATTCAATAGCTTTTATACTTTGGTATTGAACCCGATTGGTGCCAAATATTTTTGGAATCATTTGGATTTGTCTAGCCTCTACCAATTTGACCATGGATATTTTTTTGTGGCAACCACACTTATCAATATTGTGGTGGCACTGAAAGCTTGTCTATTTTATGTGATCGTAAAATACCTCTATACTAGGCAACTAGATTTATCTAAACCCTTTAGTATTAACCTAAGGCGTTTTATTCTTAATCTAGCATATATAGCTTTAGGAATTAGTTTTTTCACGCTATGGGGAGCAAAATATATTGAATGGCTCCTAAAGAAAGGGATAGAAATGCCAGCATTACAAAATTTACATTTGGTAGGAGCGGATATCTGGCTTTTTATGAGCATATCCCTTTTTGTGATAGCCCAAATTGTTAAAAGTGGTATTCAAATCCAATCAGAAAACGAATTAACTGTATAAATATGCCTATAATTGTAAACCTAGACGTGATGATGGCAAGAAGAAAAATGTCGCTCAACGAACTCTCAGAAAAGGTGGGAATCACGCTCTCTAATCTTTCCATATTAAAAACAGGCAAAGCAAAGGCCATTCGTTTTAGTACGCTAGAAACTATTTGCAAAGTACTAGACTGCCAGCCTGCTGATATTCTGGAATATTCAAAGAGATAAATTTTGGCTATTACACAGCGATTAGTACAATACGATTAGTTCATTGAAATAGTTTGAAATATTTTTACAAGTGGGCTTTACTATTGAAGAAGTGAGTAAACACTAATCAATTAACGAAATTATAAGCAAATACTACTTTGACTTTCACCAGCTTACTTTGTGCGCTTAAATAATTGATATTAGAAAATAAGTTAACAAAGAAATTACCAAATTTCTTAACATTCTTAGGTGTTATTAATCCTCAAATCAGCCACCGTTAAAACACCGTATTAAATAGGGTAAATACCCCATACTATTCCGATAAAAATCCTAACTTAGCATAATAATTTCCCCACCTAAAATAGGCTATATGCGTAAAATAATATGCTACTCATTTTAAAGAGTAAGCCCTTTAACACAGAATAATTTTAGTTTTAAAGGCTAAGCGTAGGATGAGCGAAGGATAAGCGGTATAGATATGAAGATGTATTGAGGATGTATTGAAGATGTATTGAAGATGTATTGAAGATGTATTGAGGATATATTGAGGATATATTGAGGATCTACTGGGCTTGACATGAGGATTGACTGAAATTTACCGAGTTTTCTATTAACCAATTCACCCAATATATGGCAACGCTACCTAAAGACCATCCTTTCAATGGGATGACTGGAACCCTAGGCGGAAACCTGATTTTTAAAAACTACCAAGGCAAAACCGTAATTTCTAAAAAGCCCGATATGAGAATGGCTCAAAAAAACTTGAGTCCCCTACAGAAAATTAACCAAATTCGGTTTAAAGAAGCAGTTGCATATGCACGTTCCATTATTAAAGACATTGATAAAAAAACTGCATTCGCCGCTGATTTACCCATCGGCAAAACTGTATTTAACGCAGCCATTCAAGACTATTTAAGCAAGCATAAACCCTAGAATATTATCTTGTATATTTGCGATCCAACCTATTGATTTGAAACAATTAGCATCTCTCAATCATTTTTTCTGGAAATACCGTAAGCGTTTTTTTATAGGAGTATTTTTTGTTGTAGCCTCCAACTATTTTGCCGTGCTGGCTCCTCAAATTACTGGATATGTAATTAACCTTGTACAACAAAAATTACCCGGAGCAAAAGCATCCCCCAAATACGATGCACACGATTCTTTAGTAAATGAATTTATTTCTCTCATTAACAGCTTTGAATTCAGCTTTGGCTGGTTGGTTGCCATCTGTAGCTTAACCATCTTATTCATTGCAATCGTAAGAGGCATACTGATGTTTTTTATGCGGCAAACTATTATTGTAATGAGCCGTCACATTGAGTTTGATCAGAAAAATCAAATTTTTCAACATTACCAGCAACTGGATACTAATTTTTACAAAACTCATAGTACGGGCGACCTCATGAACAGGATGTCGGAAGACGTTAGTCGCGTTAGAATGTATACCGGACCTGCTGTTATGTACTTGATTAATCTAAATACATTAATAGGTTTTTGTATGGTGAATATGTTTAGAAAAGACATTCAACTCACTTTATATGTTTTAGCCCCATTACCGCTACTGGCTATTACCATCTATTATGTAAATAGTATTATTAATAAAAAGAGCGAATCCATTCAAAGCCATCTTTCTAACCTTACTTCAAATGCCCAAGAATCATACTCGGGTATTCGTGTTATTAAATCTTTTGTTCAGGAAAAAGCCATGCTGGGCTTCTTTGAAAAAAACAGCGAAGCATATAAGCAACAAGCAATTAGCTTGGCCAAAGTAGAAGCATTCTATTTTCCGAGTATGACATTAATGATTGGAATTAGTACCCTCGTAACCATTTTTATGGGTGGCATTCAAGCACTAGAAGATCCAACCAAAGTAGGCACTATTGTTGAATTTGTGATCTATATAAATATGCTTACATTTCCTGTAAGTGCTATTGGGTGGACGGCCAGCATGATTCAAAGAGCAGCCGCTTCGCAAAAAAGACTAAACGAGTTTCTTGAAACCAGCCCAAATATTCGCAACCACAACCACAATTTGGATACTGAAAAAGTAAGCGGTGAAATTCAATTCAATAACCTGAGTTTTACTTATGCTAATACAGGCATTAAAGCCATGCAGCAATTTAATTTAACCATTCAAAAAGGGGAGAAAATATTAATTCTGGGTAAAACAGGAAGTGGCAAATCTACCCTAGCTCAACTTTTACTTCGATTTTACGAACCAGATAAAGGGAGCATCACCATTGGCGGGAAAGCTTTGAATGAATTTAATTTACAACAATTGCGAAACCAAATAAGCTATGTTCAACAAGATGTATTTCTATTCAGCGATACCGTAGCCAATAATATCCGATTTGGAGTAGACGCATCTACCCATATGCAACTTGTTGAAAAATCAGCTCGATTTGCTTGCATTCATGAAGAAATCATGAATTTTAGTGACCAATATAACACGCTGATTGGGGAGAGGGGCGTTACATTAAGTGGGGGACAAAAACAGCGTATCTCCATTGCAAGGGCATTAATAAAAAACCCTGAAATTGTGGTCTTTGATGATTGTCTTAGTGCCATCGACGCAAAAACAGAGAAAGCTATTATTGATCATCTTTATGAATATCTGGAAAAGAAAACAGCATTTATTATTACCCACCGAATTCCAGCATCCTTTAAATTTGATCAAATTATTGTACTAGAAAGTGGTAGAATATTAGAAAAAGGGAACCATGAAACTTTACTTAAATTAGCTGGTTATTACGCAAATATGTATCAACAACATACCCAAGATGATAAATAAGGTGTTTTTTTTAATATTCACATTATTTCAATTGTATTTTAACCTCACCTTTATTTTGCCATTTCCCAAACATCCCTATATTTGTAATCATTAACAAACCGTTAACCAAATTAATATACTGTGGAGTACGAGAACAACGACAAGAAAATGGAAAGTGTTTTTAGCAGTCGAATCCGAGCTGGAAAGAGAAGAACCTACTTTTTTGACGTGAGAGCTACACGCGGAAACGACTTCTATCTCACCATTACAGAGAGTAGAAAACGTTTTGATAATAACGGATACGATCGTCATAAAATATTCTTGTACAAAGAAGACTTTAATAAATTTATTAAAGCACTCGGTGAAGCTATTGATCATGTGAAGACTGAATTAATGCCCGACTTCGATTTTGATGCCTTCAACCATGAATACCATGAATCTGAAGGTGAAAATGGCGAATCATACGTACGCTCCACACCAGTTATTACTGAAGTTACAGCCAGTGCAAGTGATGTAATTACAGAATCACCGCAAGCGATTCAATCCCCTCAACACACAAATATTACGCCTGATACACCTATTATAAACGATACCGCTACTGAAGAAGTAGATAAGTGGTAATTTTTCTAACGATTTATTGCATAAAAAAACTCCCAATTTCTTGGGAGTTTTTTTATGCAATAAATTAAAACTATTTTTTAATTATTTGGGCATTTACCTTTATGCCTTCTTTATCTGCACTTATTAAATACTTTCCGTATTTTTTAATGATATCATCTGACTGTTCAATGCCATTAATCATTAGCTTACCATCATTAATGGTAACTTTTATGTCATCACTATTTTCAACAAGCCCATCAGCTTTAATGGCTGCCACCAGTTGATCTATGCCGTCTTTAGAAGCAGTGAAAGCAAAAGCCATATTGCTTGTGTCTACATTGCTATTGATAATGCTTACTTCTAGTTTTTTCTCAACCTTGCCTTCAGCTAGTTTTGACTTGTGCATGGTAGCAAGGGTAGGAGCTATTACCAGAGAAACAATCGACATTAATTTAATGAGGATATTCATAGAAGGTCCAGAAGTATCTTTAAAAGGATCACCCACAGTATCCCCAGTTACAGAGGCTTTGTGTGGTTCTGATTTCTTATAATACATTTCACCATTGATCTCTACCCCTTTTTCAAATGACTTCTTTGCATTATCCCAAGCACCACCCGCATTGTTCTGAAAGATACCCATCAACACACCACTTACAGTAGCACCTGCAAGAAATCCACCCAATGCTTCAGGACCCATTAAAAAACCAATCAAGAGTGGAGAAATAATGGTAATGGCACCTGGTAACATCATTTTCTTTAAAGACGCTTCTGTAGAAATGGCCACGCATTTATCGTATTCGGGTTTGCCGGTACCTTCCATAATACCCGGGATGGTCCTGAACTGGCGACGAACTTCTTCTACCATACTCATAGCAGCTTCACCTACAGCCCTAATGGCCAGTGAAGAGAAGATGAAAGGAATCATTCCACCAACAAATAAAGCAGCCAACACATCGGCTTTATAAATATCAATATGTTGGTTGTCTGGCATTGCTACCCCTACAAATGCAGCAAACAAAGCTAGCGCAGTTAAGGCAGCAGAAGCAATGGCAAATCCCTTACCGCTGGCAGCAGTAGTATTACCAACTGCATCCAAGATATCTGTTTTTTCGCGTATTTCAGCAGGCAGTTCACTCATTTCAGCAATACCACCTGCATTATCTGCAATAGGTCCAAAAGCATCAATAGCCAATTGCATAGCGGTAGTAGCCATCATACCAGCAGCAGCAATAGCTACTCCGTATAATCCTGCACACCAGAATGATCC
>JAAFJB010000051.1 GCA_013297995.1 Chitinophagales bacterium
AGCCAGTTAACAAGGCAGGGGTTACTGTTGTATTTTAAAGGTAATCTTATTTTTAAAAATTTGATGTATATTTCTTCCATGAAAAAAAATTCGTCGCGCCGGTCTTTTCTTCGTAAAGCGGGTATTGCCGCCGCTGGTTTTTACATCATTCCCCGTAGTGTTTTGGGCAGGGGTTTTATTGCCCCCAGTGATAAACTACTGGTTGCTGCCATCGGTATCGGCGGCTTTGCAGAAACTGAACTCATTCATTTATTTAATACCGGTAAAACTGAAATTGCTTTTCTTTGTGATGTGGATGATGGGCTGGCCGTAAATAGTCGCGCCCGTTTTCCCAAAGCTAAATTCTATAAAGATTACCGGGAAATGCTGCACCAAAATAGAAATCATTTTGATGCAGTGATGATTGCCTCTCCCAACCATATGCATGCCCCGCAAGCTATGGAAGCCATGCAGCTCAACAAACATGTTTTTATTCAACAACCCCTATCGCACACCCTTCAAGAAGGTCGCATACTTGCCAATGCAGCCGTTCAGTACAAAGTAGTGTCTCAAATAAATAATACAAACAATAGCAGCAGCATTCAAAAATTAATGCACTGGCATCAGGCCAAACTTATTGGTGATATTCACACCGTTTACTGCTCTACCAATCTTTCCCTAACATCCCAAGGCATTGGCTGGCCTAGAAATAGCAGCCGTATTCCTTCCCAGCTCAATTGGAACCTTTGGCAAGGGGTTGCGCCGGCAAAAGACTATATAAATGGACTTTTACCCACCCATTGGCGGGCTTGGTGGGATTATGGTAATGGCGTACTTGGCGATATGGCGCAGGCCATTTTAGGACCTGTATACGCAGTGCTTAACCTAGGCCTGCCCTTATCGGTTGAATGTATGGCTGTTGCCCGCTACCACCAACCTTTTACGCCAATAGGCTATCCTGATAGCAGCCCTTTAGCTACCCACCTTGTGTTTAGTTTTAAAGGGAAAGCTGGTAAACCCAATATAAAACTACATTGGAAAGATGGCGGCTTTCAGCCAAGCAATGGTATTCATTTTATTGGTACTGAGGGTAGAATTGTTTGTGAAGCTTTGGGCAATGCTCCGCAATTATTACCTGCATTAAAATCACCAGCATTTTCTGATGCTCCATTAGAAAATTCAAAACCAGATATGAGCCATACCCAGCACTCACTTTGGGTTGAAGCCGCTATGGCTGGTTACCATTCTAAGCAAGCCATAACCCTTGAGCATAAGTTTGAAAATACGGCTGCCTTAAATGAGTGTATGCACTTGGGTAATATGGCCATCCGCAGCTACGATTTACTGCAAAAAAATAGGTCTGGAAATAGTATATCTCCAGACCATTCTATTTGTTTAAACTGGGATCAATCTGCTATAAAAGTTACCAACTTTAATGATGCCAACCAATTCATAAGCAAAGAATACCGACTATTTTAAACGACTAATTTTTTTATATAGGCAGCATTCAATGCGGCACTCTTTAATGGTGTGCTGCCAGTAAATTCTTCCTGCTCTACAATAAAATATTTTAATCCTTGCTGCCTTCCTTCTTTAAGTATGGCTGAAAAATTAATACTGCCTTTTCCAATATCACAACTGGCAGTTCCAGCATCTGTTTTTAAATAATCTTTAATATGGCAAAGCCTGAAACGTCCTGGATATTTTTTCAACCACTTAATAGGATCCTCATTGGCAAATACTACCCAATAAATATCCATTTCAAAATCTACCAATGACGCATCTGTACCTTCCATCATTACAGATTGTGGCACCAATCCTTCTAAAGGCTGGAAAGAGTAGTCGTGATTATGATAGGCAAAACGTATCCCATTTTTTTTACAGATAGCACCGGCTTTATTAAACTCATCATTGATTTTTTTAAAGTCGTCAATTGTTTTTTGTGAACCAACAGAACCACATACCAAGTACTTAATTCCTATTTCAGCGGCTTCTGCTGCTTTGCGTTCAAAATCATCTTTGAAATTACAATGTGAGGAAACAGCTTTTATTCCCAACCCATCCATATATTTTTTAAACTCAGTATTCTTCATGCCCCAAAACATGCCTTGGTTGCCTTCAAAACTTTCAATTTGTTTATAGCCATATTTTGCCAGTTTGGCTAGTGTGGCTTTGGCATTTATTGCCATATCTTCTTTTACCGTCCACAACTGCAAACCAAATGAATCTAATTTCTTGCCCGCAGCAGATCCATCTAAGAAATTGGTTTTGCCTACAAATGGCAAACTAAGTGCTGCTGATGCTAAACCTACTGTTTTTATAAAATCGCGTCTATTATTAATCATAATTTTTAGGGTATTGTTGAATGAATAATGGTGTACTTTATTTTGATGCTAGGTTGCCCAAGCTTTATCGCCTTTTTTATAATCTACGCATCCCTCGTATCTACCGGGCACTGCTACATATCGCAGTACTTTTGTTGCGCCTACTTCTGAAGTAAAAAAGCCCCATAGGGTAAGCTCTTTCATCATGCGGAAATAATGCGACATCTCCTCTGGCTTTTTCTTTTCTTGAAATGCTTTTTGTTCTGCGTCTAATGCAACCAATAATTTATGACGCTCTTCGGCACTGGCTTCCATAAATGATTTGCCAATTTTTGCTTTTGCATCTTTCTCTTGCAATGCTACCATTCCTGCCATAAATGCTTTGGCTTCATTGGGTTCATAACAGTCTTTTACAATTACCGCCATAAACTCACCTACTTTGGCTTCTTTGGCACCAGGGGTATCTGTTTTAGGAAGAATGGTTTCGGCCACTTCATTCAAAAAAGCAATATCATCGGGGGTGAATGCAATGGCATCCGTGGTTGCTGTTTTACAGCCCGACAAAAAAGCTTGTGAACCTAAAATGGTTCCACCCAATAATAGGGCTACACTAGATAAGGCTTCTCTTCTGTTCATTTTACTAATATTAAAGATTTTGTTTTTTTAATTCAGATACCGCATGGTCTACCGCTCTTGCTGTAAAAGCCATATAGGTTAATGATGGATTTACACAGGCAGCAGAAGTCATGAATGAACCATCTGTAACAAATACATTGGGCGCATCCCAAATTTGGTTGAATTTATTAAGTACCGATGTTTTGGGATCCGCTCCCATTCTTGCCGTTCCCATTTCATGAATTCCCCTTCCGAGTATGCCATTGCCTTCATACCCTTTTACATCTTTTACACCCGCATTTGTGAGCATTTCTATAGCGTCTTGCTCCATATCTTTTCGCATCTTCAGTTCATTATCTTGAAGCTCTGCGTCAATTTTCAACACATTCAAACCCCATTTATCTTTCACTGTTTTATCTAGTGTTGCAAAATTTTTGTGGTTGGGCAATACTTCACCAAAGCCCATCATTCCCATACCCCAACCGCCAGGTTGCGATAATGCGTCTTTATATTCTGCGCCAATACTAAACTCTGCAACATCTCTTCCCCAACCAGATCGGCTTCCTCCACCTTGGTAACCAAATCCACGCAAATAATCGCGCTTATCGGTACCTATATTTTGGTAACGAGGAATATAAATACCATTGGCTCTTCGTCCAAAATAGTATTTGTCTTCATAACCTTCAACCCTTCCACCTGCGCCTACGCCCAAATGATGATCCATAATATTATGACCCAATTCACCACTGCTGCTTCCCAATCCGCCTTCCCATACATCGGTGGCCGAATTCATCATTACCCAAGCTGAATTTAAGGTAGATGCGTTAAGGAAAATTATTTTAGCGTTATAAGTGTAAGTCTTGTTGGTTTCTGCATCAACTATTTCTACTCCTGTAGCTTTTTTCTTGTCTTTATCATACAATATTTTAGTAACAATACTCCAAGGACGTAGGGTTAAATTACCCGTTTTCATAGCAGCAGGTAGGGTAGAACTTTGGGTACTAAAATAACCCCCAAAAGGGCAACCCAGCCAACATTTATTCCTGAATTGACAACCAGTTCTTCCTTCATGGGCCTGTGTAATATTAGCCACTCTACCTATAATCATGGCTCGCTGGCCTTTATAATATTCCTTCAAACGCTTGGCTACATCTTTTTCTACACAGGTCATTTCCATGGGTGGCAAAAATTGACCATCTGGTAACACACTTAGCCCATCTCTATTGCCACTAATTCCCGCAAATTTCTCTACATAATCATACCACGGTGCAATATCTTTATAGCGTACCGGCCAATCTACTGCTATTCCTTCTTTGGCATTTGCTTCAAAATCAAGATCACTCCAACGATAGCTTTGTCTGCCCCACATTAATGAGCGGCCGCCTACATGATACCCCCTAAACCAGTCGAAACGTTTGGCCTCTGTATAGGGACTTTCCTTATCATTTGCCCACATTCCATAAGTTTCTTCATTCAGCGGATATTCCCGGTTCAACACTGGATTTTCTGCAATCATTTCCTGTGTTTTTCTACCATGGTGGGGATAATCCCAAGCCTCTTTGTTGGCATTTACATAATCTTTAATATGCTCAATATTGCGCCCTCTTTCTAGCATCAATACTTTTAAGCCCTTCTCTGTTAACTCTTTTGCAGCCCAGCCTCCGCTAATGCCAGAGCCAATTACAATTGCATCAAAATTTTGTTCCGCCATACAGGTAGTTTAATCGTTATTATTATTAATTGAGTGAAGAAGCTTTGTTTTATACATCACATAATTGTACTGCCTTTTTTAAAGACTCCAATTTGTTTTTTGCTGTTGGAATAAATTCTTGTGCTACAAACCCTTTGAATCCGGTTGCTAATATGGCTTTCATGATGGCAGGATAATACAATTCTTGGGTATCATCTATTTCATGCCTGCCAGGCACACCTGCTGTATGATAATGCGCTATATAGGCTGCATTTTTGGTGAGGGTGCTTATTACATCTCCTTCATCTATCTGCATATGGTATATATCATACAATAATTTAAAATTAGGAGAACCTATTCGCTTACAAAGTTCTACGCCCCACGATGTTTTATCGCATAAATAATCTTTATGGTCTACTTTGCTGTTGAGCAATTCCATCACTATGGTAATACCTTGTTTCTCTGCCAATGGCATTATTTGCTTCAATCCCATGGCCGCATTGTTCAACCCCGTTTCATCATCCATTCCATTCCTATTACCGCTGAAACAAATGAGGTTGGTAAAGCCCGCAGCAGCTACCAATGCAATATGCTCCGTATAATTTTTTATTAAAACAGCGTGGTGCTCGGGATGGCTCCAGCCCTTATCTAGCCCTATTTCTGCCCCATTACACATACTTGAAACGAGACCGTGTTTTTTTAATATTGGCCAATCGCTCGGACCCACTAAATCAATACCTGTAATTCCAATTTTTTTGGCTTCAATACAAAGTTGGTCAATACTTAGATCTCCAAAACACCAGCGACAAACTGAGTGATGTATATTTCCTTTCATGGGCATGGGCGAAGTTGTGCAAGAAGCAATACTAGGAATAAAGGGTGCTGCCGCAACAACAGCCGATCCGGTAAGGATGTTTTTAATAGCGTTTCTTCTATTCTCGTTAAGGTTCATATGGCAATTAAGAGCTAAATATAATATTTGTTCCTTATCATTTCAAATAGTTTTTTATAAAGGGTAAAATAATCACATATTTATTTTACTTTTAGTCCTCACTTTAATTTCACACTTTAACAAAAAAAATATGTCAAGAAAGTTAAGAATGGGTATGGTAGGCGGCGGCAAAGACGCTTTCATTGGAGCAATTCATCGGTTGGCCGCTTTTATGGATGGTCAAATTGAATTGGTATGTGGTGCACTCAGCATCAATCCTACTATTGCGCAAGAGTCAGGTGAATTATTACACCTTCCACCCATCACTTATCTAGCTTTGCTACCAATAGCTGCCGCACACCTGGCGGTCACCCTGAAGGTTATTTAGAAGCTTTTGCCAATATCTACAAAAACTTCACTGCTACTATTCAAGCTAAATTAGCGGGCATTGCTCCTTCTAAGGAAGCACTTGACTTTCCCGGCGTTGAAGATGGCATCCGAGGCATGGCTTTTATTGATAACGTAGTAGCTTCTGCGGCTTCTGAACTTAAATGGACTAACCACACAATTTAATAATTATGACTACAATGAAAGGGCCTGGTATTTTTCTGGCACAATTCATGGGCGACGCTGCCCCCTTTAATACACTGGAATCTATTTGTAAATGGGCCGCTTCACTGGGTTTCTCTGGGGTACAAATTCCTTCCTGGGATCCGCGTTGTATTGACTTACAAAAAGCGGCCGAAAGCAAAACCTATGCAGATGAAATAAAAGGTATTGTGCAATCTGCTGGTTTAGAAATTACTGAATTGTCTACCCACCTTCAGGGACAATTAGTGGCCGTTAATCCTGCTTACGATCTTCTCTTTGATGGATTTGCACCCGATGCTGTAAAAGGCAACCCAAATGCCAGAACAGAATGGGCCATTCAGCAACTAAAATATGCCGCCAAAGCTTCGCAGAATTTAGGGCTTAATGCACACGCTACTTTCAGCGGTGCTCTTTTATGGCAAACGGTTTATCCTTGGCCTCAACGCCCTGCGGGTTTGGTAGAGACTGGCTTTACTGAACTTGGTAAAAGATGGCTTCCTATTTTAAATGTTTTTGACGAGAATGGGGTTGATCTCTGTTATGAAATTCATCCTGGTGAGGATCTACACGATGGCATTACCTATGAAATGTTTTTAGAAAAAGTAGGCAACCATAAAAGAGCCTGCCTGCTTTATGATCCCTCGCACTTTGTTTTGCAATGCCTCAACTATAAAGATTTTATTGATTTTTACCATGAGCGCATTAAAATGTTTCACGTAAAAGACGCTGAATTTAATCCTACTGGCAAACAAGGTGTATATGGTGGTTACCAAGGATGGACTAATAGAGCTGGTAGATTCCGCTCTTTAGGTGATGGTCAAGTTGATTTTAAAGCCATTTTTAGCAAACTAGCCCAATACAATTACACTGGCTGGGCTGTTATGGAATGGGAGTGCGCTTTGAAACATCCTGAACTAGGTGCTGCTGAAGGTGCCCCTTTTATTAAGCAAAATATCATTCAAGTTACCTCCAAAACCTTCGACGATTTTGCTGGTGCTTCACAAGATGATGCATTTAATAAAAAATTATTAGGACTGTAATTTATGATTAACCGTACTGTATTATTGTAAAGAATACAGTACCCACACTTTGTATTTTGTTTCTTCATTTCTAAATTTAATTTTGTGAAAAAAATAATTGTACTTCTTCTAGCAACAGCATCTATTGCTGCTTGCAGTAGTGAACCTGAAAAAAAAGAAGCCCCAGCACCAGCTACTGATGCAGTAAGCGCCGCTTCGGCAAACGATTTAAGCTCGAATCCAGATTATAGTAAGGGTCTTGCATTGGTAGGTAAATCAGACTGTCTTACTTGCCATAAAATAAGTGATAAATTAATTGGCCCTGCTTACAAAGATGTAGCTGCAAAATACGATGCTACCGAAGAAAATATTGCAATGCTGGCAGGCAAAATCATTAAAGGCGGTAAAGGCGTTTGGGGTGAAATTCCTATGACGCCCCATCCACAAATAAGTGAGGCTGATGCCAAACAAATGGTAAAATATATTATGCTCCTTAAAAAATAAATCATGCAAATCTTATTGAATACCGCTGTAACATTAACCCTGCTTTTGGGAGGTAACCCTGAAAAACCCGTCAAAAAAAACTGGGTAAGCCTCTTTGATGGTACCACCACTCGTGGCTGGAAATCTTATGGCAAAGCCTATGCTGGCGAAGCATGGAAAGTTGTTGATGGTGCTTTATACCTTGATGCCAAAAGCAAACAAACCCAAAATACCTATGGTGGTGATATCATTAGTGAAACTGCTTACGAGAATTTTCATTTGAAACTGGAATGGAAAATTGCTGCTAATGGTAATAGTGGTATCTTTTTTTGGGTGCAAAATGATCCCGCAAATCAATCTACCGTTTGGCTAACTGGCCCTGAAATGCAGGTGCTAGACAATGATGGTCATTATGATGGAAAAATTAACAAACACCGTGCGGGTAATCTTTATGATCTTATTGCCGGAACCGAAGGCGCTGTTAAACCCGTTGGTGAATGGAATAAGGCTGAAATTATTGTGAACAAAGGAAAACTTCAATTCATCCTTAATGGAATTACTACGGTAACCACAACTTATGGTAATAAAAATTGGGATTCATTAATTGCGGGTAGTAAGTTCAAAGACATGCCAGCTTTTGCAAAAAAAATCAAGGGTCATATTGCCTTACAAGATCATGGTGATGATGTATGGTTTAGGAATATCCTTATTAAAGAATTGTAATGCACCAGTTAGATCATACCCACTTTATGCGAATGGCTCTGAAAGAAGCGCAAGCTGCTTATGATGCCGATGAAGTTCCAGTAGGTGCTGTTGTGGTAATGGATGGTAAAATAATTTCTCGCGGTCACAACCAAGTTGAGCTGCTGAATGATTCCACAGCCCATGCAGAAATATTAGCCCTTACAGCTGCTTACAGCGTGTTAGGTAGTAAATACTTACCTACTGCTACGCTCTATGTTACCGTTGAACCCTGCCTGATGTGCTGTGGTGCTTTGTATTGGGGTAAAATTGGTTGTATTGTGTACGGTGCTTCCGACGAAAAAAATGGTTACCGACATATTACCCAAGAGAAATGGCCTTTTCATCCTAAAACAGAATTGGTACATGGGGTTTTGGAAGCCGATTGCGCCTTTTTAATGAAATCGTTTTTTAGAGAAAGAAGGTAAGCGGTATTATTTCAAAGAAAGAAAACAGGCTCTTAACAACTAGTTCAACCGAACAGTCTTAATTTTGCATCCACTTTCAGCTCATGCTTGATTGTAAGAATCATAAGCTGGAATTAAACTAAAATATATACCTAAGAAATTATCATTCATCATTCAAAATTTGTAAACCATGTTATTTACCCTTTCTCCTTTACCCTATGCCCATGATGCATTGGAGCCACACTTTGATACCACTACCATGCAAATTCACCATGGTAAGCACCACCAAGCTTATGTTGACAATCTCAACAAGGCTTTGGCAGGTACTCCCAACGAAGGAAAATCGTTGGAAGAGTTGGTAAAAATGGCAGGTAGTATCAGCCCTGCAGTCCGTAACAACGGCGGTGGTCACTGGAATCATAGCTTTTTCTGGGAAAGCCTTGCTCCTAATGCAGGTGGTATTCCGTCTGGCCCTTTGGCCGATGCTATTAACAGCAGCTTTGGCTCTTTTGACGCTTTCAAAGAAAAATTTGCTGCTGCAGGATTAACCCGCTTTGGAAGTGGATGGGCTTGGTTGATTGTGAAAGATGGTAAATTAGAAATTTCTTCTACACCCAATCAAGACAATCCATTGATGGATATTGCAGAAGTGAAAGGGTTGCCCTTATTAGGTGCCGATGTTTGGGAACATGCTTATTATCTGAAATATCAAAACCGGAGAGCCGACTACCTAGCTGCATTTTGGAATGTGGTAAACTGGCCTAAAATAGCAGAACGTTTTGCTGCCGCTGTATAAATAAAATAAAAATAGTTTAGTCCCGCCCTAATAAATTAGCGGCGGGATTTTTATTGTATCAATGCTTTTACATCTTCATCGCTTTCTATATTATTCATCTGCCTTAATATTTGCGGATATCGCCAGCTTACCCTTCTACTTATTGGTTTCACCGTGAATTTTTTTGGATTGGGCAAACAGGCTATAATCATGGCTGCTTCTGATCTGGTGAGGGCTCGTGCATCTTTATTAAAATAATATTTTGCTGCTGCCTGAACGCCAAAAATACCTGGCCCCATTTCTATTATATTTAAATATACTTCTAATATTCGCTGTTTTCCCCAAACCCATTCTATCATTTTTGTAAAATACAATTCTGGAACTTTTCTAATGTATTTGCTTACCGTTCCTCCCTGCCACAGAAATACATTTTTTGCCGTTTGTTGCGTGATGGTACTGGCTCCACCTCCCAAAGGTATCCTAGTTTTCTTCCCTCTTTTCTTTGGCCTTACACTTTTCTCAATAGCATCCCAATCAAATCCTCCATGATCTGGAAAGGATTGATCCTCACTGGCAATTGCAGCTAACTTAATTGATAAACCCATTTCGTTCCAAGCAATATAATCGCGCTTTAAACCATACTCAAATACATTTGTTAATTGCGTTATAGTAATGGGTGGCATTACCCATTTGCATATGATTAAATATAAGAGTGAGCTTAAAAAAAGAACCAGCACTAGCTTTTTAAATTTACTCCACCACTTTTTTACCACTGTATTCTTTTTATTTTAACTGATCCCCAAAATTCAAAACACCCCAAATCAGCGCTACCCCAAAACCTATTAGAATGAGTCCCGACAACTGATTAATAAATTTCAAATTTCCTGCTGTTAACTTCGAGCGAAGCTTGCCAGCCAACAATACTTTTATCAGATCACTCAACAATACAAATACCAAACAGGTTGTAAAAACAATGAGTTTGTAATTAGCGGGATTGGGGGTAGTAGCTGCATCCCCAATAATAGCAGCTGTCCACGCAAACCAAAATATAAAAACACTTGGGTTGAGCATATTCATAAAATAGCCCGATAAAAATATTCCTACAAACTCTTTTTTAGTGAATTTTTTCTCTTCCATTAAATGGTCTTCTCTGGCTGCCACTTTCTTAAAAAACAAAGTATAAAAACCAGCAACTATTAAAAATATACTGCCACTAATAGCTATTGCTGTGCTATGTGAGATTGCTGCTGCAAAAAACGAAGTAAAATAATTACAAATCAATACCAAAGTAATGTCACTGGCCGATACGCCTGCCACAAAAGTGTATCCAGCTTTGTGACCATTATTAATACTTTGCTTAATAATGGCAAAAATAACAGGACCAACCGAAATACTTAATATGAATCCAAGTACCAATCCTTTTAATAAAGGTGTAATCATTTGCAAAAAATTATTTATTCAGTTTGATAAAAATAGCAGATAAATACTATTTTATTGGATAATTTTTGCAGTAATTATTTTATCTAAGCCTGGATAATTTTTTTCTAAATATTTATTTCCATTCAAATACACAGAATCTTGTAAGGGTAGTATTTGTTTTTTATACGTATCATTCAGTTTGATCAACACTTCAAAACCTTTTATTATCTTTCCAATAGGCGGGTACCCATGTACCGATTCTCTCATAGTGGTATCTAGCTTTGGATTATCAACCATGTCTACAAATAATTGGGCTGCGCGAGAATTCTTGCCGCTTCTAGCAAATGCAACGGTACCTTGAATATGTTTCTGCTTTACAGGCTCATCGTGCAAACTTTTTTTATCCCAATAAAAATTGTTTTTTACATTATCTGTTATACCAAACTGAATTACATAATCTTTCTCTACCCTAAAAATATAATTGTTATTATAGTATCCCCTCTTTACCAGTTCATACAAACGGTCTACCCCCAAGGGCGACCAGTCTCTGTAGGCTTCTACAATATAATTTCCTTTTGTTGTGGTAAACAATATTTTAAAGCTTGGAGGGCATTTTTGTGCACTTACTTTCGCAATACAAGCCGCATTTACCAACCCTATTAGCAATAGTATTACCCGCATTGTATTTTAATTTATTTCAGCAGCTACCGTACAATACTGTTGTAGATAAATTTGCCATTCTTTAAGCATTTTTCCTTTCAGCACTCTAGGGAATTTGTGTTGCCCACCTATTTTTCCTTGTTTTTGCATAAAATTCATAAACTGTTCTTCAGTAAGTATTTTTAATTTTACTTCACGCAACGCGCTTTTTCTTTCTACGGCATAATCATCGTTGAGTTCTTTTAGTTGCGCATCTATAAATGCACATACCTGCAATTCATCTACCATATCATCACAAGCTATATACCATTGGTGACCAAAAAAATTACCACTAGGTATACCTGCCACTGTAAATTCAGGAATAGAAATATTAAACGCAAGGGTTGCCATTTGAATGGCTTTATTCATATTATCTACACTAAGGTGTTCTCCTACTAAGCTTAAAAAATGTTTGGTTCTTCCTGTGATAATAATTTCTGCCTTCTCTTTATCTACAAACCGAACTGTATCGCCAATTAAATAGCGCCAGGTTCCTGCTGTAGTGCTAATTAACAACGCATAGTCTTTGCCTTCTTCTACTTCATGTACCATTAATGTTTCTGGCTGAGCTACCATTTCGCCATCGGCTGTAAAATTTTTTTCATCAAAAGGTACAAATTCATGAAAAATATGTTCATTGGTTACCAAGCGCATTCCTGCTGCATTCTGTTGGTCTTGATAAGCAATAAATCCTTCACTGGCTAAGTAGGTTTCTATATAAGTAATGGGCTTGCCCAGCATTTTCTCAAACCCTTTTTTATAGGGCTCAAAACTCACACCTCCATGTACAAAAAATGCAAGGTTTGGCCAGAGCTCATGGATATTATTAAGTTGATACCTTTCTACAATTAATTCTATACACATTTGAATCCAAGCAGGAACACCTACCAAAAACCCAATATCCCATTCTGGCGCTTTCTCTACAATCTCACTTATTTTTTTATTCCAGTCTTTCTGTTTGGCAATTTTTTTACCGGGCTTATAAAATGGCTGAAACCAGAATGGGGCTTTCTTTGCCGTAATTCCACTTAAGTCGCCCGCATAATAACCGGCTCCTTTCTGCAACTCAGTGCTACCGCCTAGTGTAAGCCACCCTTTTCCAATAGAAGCATAAGGAATATTTTCATAACTGCGCAAACTCAAAAGCTGCTTGATCATTATAATCTTATTCCCCTTGAGTAAATCATTGGTAATTGGAATGTATTTACTAGCCGATTCACTGGTTCCACTGCTGAGTGCATAATATTTTATTTTACCCGGCCAACATATATCAGAATTACCCTCAATGGTTTTATGCCACCATTCATTATAAATACTATTGTAATTAAAAGTAGGTACCAATTCCTGAAACTTCTTTCCTGGATGTTTGCTCAATAATATCTCATCAAAACGGTATTGCTGACCAAATGAAGTAAATCTTGCTTTTTTCAGCAGCTTCTTCAATACCATTAATTGTTCACGCCTCAGGTTATTCTGAGGTAGCCTTAACGCTTTTAAAATTGAGTTAGGTAATTTGAGGTCAAAAATGGGCATGCAGGCGTTTGCTATTTTCTACACGAAGCTAAAACAAATGGATTATATTCTATCATAATACGATTAAATACCCTTTATAAAAATCTTGGACAGCTTTAACTACCTATCCCATATAAATTTTCCACTCTTTGTAAACCAACCAGCCTTTCAATTTTTTTTGCTCTATTGCAGCTATCCAGCTTGAATTGGGCATTTTTTCTAGTGCTAATTCAATAATTGGGGTAAGGTTTGTTGAATTTGGCTTGTAAATTGAGTTTTGCTTATTTTTCCAATTTATTAGGCTTGAAATAATTTGTATGAGCACAACTAAAATTGTTGCCCCAAGGTTACCACCATATTCCGACTGGTATTTTTGCACAAATAATTCCATAGAATGATAAAAATGGTAGTCCCTATTCATCGAATATGCACTACTAGCCCCCTTAAAGTGAAGTATTTTCAAGTTGCCCAAATAATGAATGCCATATCCCGAATCTATTATTCGCTTACTTAAATCTATGTCTTCCCCATACATAAAGAATTGCTCATCAAATCCCCCCAAAGATTTTACCAGTGCAGATCTCACCATTATAAAAGCACCTGCCAATACTTCAATGGCATGGATACTTGATTTATTTATCTGTCCCAATGCATATTGGTTTAAAAATGAAGATCTTGGAAATAGTCGCCATACGCCACTAAGCTTGGTGAATGATGCCCATACACTGGGGAAGGACCGCTTACTCTCGGGTAAGAATTCACCCTTTACATTCATCATCTGAACCCCAATTGCTCCCACTGATTCATGTTCAGATAAGTATTGAAAGCCCTGCTGAAATATATTTTCAGGCAGCAAAGTATCGGGATTCAAGAACAATATATACGCTCCCTTACTTAGCAGCATGGCTTGGTTATTGGCCTTGGCAAACCCAATATTTTCGCTATTTGTAAGCCAGTTTACATTGGGAAAATGTTGCTTTAATGGCATAAGTTGCAGTGGATCCGACTCATTGTCTACCACCCATATTTCGCAGGCCATTCCCTTTGCGGCTTGTTCTACCGAAAAAAGACAAAGGGCCAAATAATGGTATGCCTTATAATTTACTATGATTACACTCAGTTGCAATTCAATAATATTCTTCCAAAGATGCTGAATCTGTATTAAAAATGATCAAATGAAATGATTCAGGGTTATTTTTGCGCCATGATGAAAGAAACCTTACTCAAAGCCACTGAAGCTGGGGCTGCTCAACTCAAACATTTTTTTAATGGTAGTTTCACCATTAGCAATAAAGAAGGCATGAATAACTTGGTTACTGAAGCAGATCACGCTGCCGAAAAAGCCATTATTAATGTGATTCAACAAGACTTTCCGGATCATTTTATTTTAAGTGAGGAATCGGGTGAATTTGTGCAAGATTCCAGCTATAAATGGATTATTGATCCCATTGACGGTACGGTTAACTTCGCCAACGGCATTCCCATCTGCTGCGTAAGTATTGGGCTAGAAAAAGAGGGTAAAATGATACTAGGAGCGGTTTATAACCCTTTTATGCATGAGTTTTATTTGGCAGAAAAAGGACAAGGAGCTTTTCTCAACAACCAAAAAATATCAGTCGGCAATAAAACTGAACTCATTAAAAGCTGCTTGGTTACTGGCTTCCCTTACACTTATTTAGATGCCCCCAATGGGCCGCTACAAATTTTTGAAAAACTAATTAGGAAAGGCGTACCCGTGAGAAGACTAGGTAGTGCGGCTATTGACTTATGCTGGGTGGCTGCCGGAAGATTTGATGGTTTCTATGAACACAAACTACAGGCTTGGGATAGTGCAGCAGGTTTCTTAATGGTGGAAGAAGCTGGGGGCAAAGTAACCGACTTCACTGGTGCTTATTATTCACCTTATCAACCCCATATTATTGCCACCAATGGATTGATTCACGATGAATTGGTTGCTGTTGTAAATGGCGGCAGTTTTTAAATTTAATACATGGAACAAAGAACTGAAATAGCTGATTTGGGTGAATTCGCGCTCATTCATCACCTTACAAAAAATATTGAATTCAACAACGCTTCTAGCGTTTTGGGGGTAGGAGATGATGCCGCAATAATTGATCATTTTGGCAAACAAACGGTTATTACCACCGATCTACTATTGGAAGGAATTCATTTCGATCTCATGTATACCCCACTTAAGCACCTTGGCTACAAAGCCGTTGTAGTGAATTTAAGTGATATATATGCAATGAATGCTTCGCCCACACAAATAACGGTAAGTATCGGTATCAGCAATCGCTTTAGCGTAGAAGCATTAAGCGAATTTTATGAAGGCATTTATTTTGCTTGTGAAAAATATGGTGTTGATTTAATTGGTGGCGATACCTCCTCTTCTCTTAAAGGCTTTGTTATTTCTGTTACCGCCATTGGAGAAGTTAGCCCCAACCAATTTGTAAAAAGAAGCACCGCACAAAAAGGCGATTTAATTTGTGTGAGTGGTGATTTAGGGGGTGCTTTTTTGGGACTAACATTGATGGAAAGAGAAAAGAAAATTTATCAGGAAAATCCACAAGTGCAGCCCGATTTAGAAAATGAGTCTTATATAGTTGGTCGCCTCTTAAAGCCCGAAGCAAGAAAAGATATTATTGATTTTTTTGTTGCCAATAATATAGTGCCTACTTCTATGATGGACGTGAGTGATGGGCTAAGCAGCGAAGTATTGCATCTTTGTAAGGCTTCTTCACTCGGTTGCAGAATTTATGAGGAGAAACTGCCTATTGCTGATTTAAGCAGACAAGCAGCGTATAAGTTTGGGCTTGATCCCACGGTTTGTGCCCTCAATGGTGGGGAAGATTATGAACTTATTTTTACCCTTAAACCAGAAGACCATGATAAAATTGTTTTGAATGAAGAAATAAGTGTTATTGGTTATACCACCGATTTGGAAGAAGGGGTGAAATTATTAACCAAGGGTGGCAACACGTTTGATATAACGGCACAAGGCTGGAACGCATTTCAATAGCTTATTTCAATTGGTAACAAATTCTATTATGGTGCATTGCATGAAACTGTTCTGTTGTTTACTGTTTTTATTTTGCTCATTTTTTACCCATGCTCAGCAAAATAATAAGCAGTTGCCAAAAATGGCAGCTTCTATTTTAAGAGAGGATATGACACTCTTAAAAAAAATACTGGAAGCCAATCACCCAAGCCTGTATTGGCATACACCTAAAGAAACCATTAATCAAATTTTTGATTCTTTGTACCAATCAGTTCCCGATTCCTTAACTGAAGTAGGTTTTAGAAATCATTTAGCTACATGGATCAGTAGCATCAAATGCGGCCATACTAGTACTCTTTTTTCAAAATCATTTTTAAAAAATATAAACCGTTACCGGTATCCAAAACTTCCATTGCAACTTAAAGTTTGGGGCGATACTATGGTGGTGATTGGAAACGCTTTTCAAAAAGATAGTCTCTTAAAACGTGGTACCATTATTCAATCTATCAATGGAAAAAATACGAAAGCCATCACCAACGATTTATTCAAAATTATTTCAACCGATGGTAATGCCATCAATCATAAATATCAGCTACTCAGTAATAATTTTTCTGACTGGTACAAACAATACTATGGCGTTGATTCTTCTTACCGTATTCAATACATAGATTCACTGGGGAGTTTGCAAGAAACCACTATTCCTAATTTTGAATTACCTAAAAAACCAAGCTCCAAATCCGTTGCCACTCCTAAAGTAGCACAGCCTTTATCTAAAAGAGTTTTATTACAATTATCTAGAAGATCTCTGCAAATGGATACAGCCAATGCTACTGCTTATATGCGACTCACTAGTTTTAGCAAAGGCGCTCTTAAAAGATTTTTTAGGAGAAGCTTTAAGTCCATTCAAAAATACAATACCAGTCATTTAATGATTGATTTAAGAGAGAATGGTGGTGGTAAAGTAAACAATTATATAAAACTCACTCAATACCTAGTTAACCACCCATTTAAGGTAGGAGATAGTGTTGTGGCAAGCAGCAGAAAATTTGAATACAGTCGCTATATCAGTCCCAGCTTTATCTATTGGATTGCCATGAATTTTGGTGGATCAAAAGCTGCAGATGGTAGTATTCATTATCGCAAATATGAGCGCCACTTCTTTAAACCAAAAGCAAAATATCATTTTAATGGATCAGTGTATCTGCTTCAAGGTGGTTATACTTTCTCTGCTGCAACCATGTTTATTGCAAGTTTAAAGGGGCAGGAAAATGTAAAACTAGTGGGCGAAGAAACTGGGGGTGGATATTATGGAAATTCTGCTATGCATATTCCCTTAATTGAGTTGCCCAATAGTAAACTAAGGGTAAGTTTGCCCATGTATCGCTTGGTGATGGATAAAAACAGGCCAAAAGGTAATGGTATCATTCCAGATATTTTTGTTGCTCCATCTTCCATTGCTATAAAGGCAGGGATTGATAAAAAAATAGCAGTTGTAAATGATTTAATTAAAATTGAAAAAGAAAAGACGTTTCAGTTATAGCCTGAATGGAGTGACTAGCTATATTCAAAACACGCCAAAATTTATTATGTATACAAGGTTATTAGTTGGTTTTTTTTTATGCTTATCCATGTCAAGCATAAAGGCACAAACACAATCATTGAGTTATTTTGATTCCTTAAAAAACCAAAAACATTCTTTAAAACCTACGGGTGATTTTGACCAACGTTTCTCTTTTATCAATAATAAAGAGGTAAATATTTGGGGATACCGAATTGGTGCGTTGGTGAATGATCGCTATAAAGTTGGTATTGGCTTCTATACATTGAAAGCAAATTTCGATTCCAATATTACTAGGTTAAGAAGGATAACTAATATCAGTCAAGTAAATCAGACCCTTTATTATGGAACTGTTTATATAGAGCCGTACTTGATTCGGCGTAAAAGATGGGAGATGAGTATGATTTTTGAACTTGGATACGGGAATGCTATTATAGACTCTGTAAATATCAGAAATATAACTGGCCCTCGACCCTCTACTTCCACAAAATTTACAACTAGGCGAGAACCTTTTATTCCCGTAGGAATGGGCTTGTCTTTTAATTTAATTATACCAGATAAAAAGGGGTTTCATTTTTTAACTTATTTTGGTCTGAATGGGTTAATAGGAATTAGAAGGGTTATTTTAGATGGTAATTTCAATGAAAATTACAATGGATTATATTGGAGTATAGGAACGGCCATTTATATCGACCGCATTTTCAGCGATATTAAAAAGAAAAAAGATAGCAAAAGAATTGTTGAATAGCAGATTTATTCTTTTGCATAAAATTTATTAAAAGCAGTACGGACAAACCGTACTGCTGTGTAAATAATTATTTTTTACCAGTAATTGTGTACTGAAAACCGAAATTTGCAATTCGTGGAGCACCTGCTGTATAAGTTGTTCTGTCGCTTAAAGCATTGCCCCTTGTTGCTGTATTTGCATATAGCTCATTGGTAGCATTATAAATATTTAAAAACAATTCCATTCTTTTAATCGTATAGCCTGTTCTAATATTTAATAAGCTAATTCCTTTTGCTCCTAAAAAACCAGCATCGCTGTATTCAATACTGTTTA
>JAAFJB010000050.1 GCA_013297995.1 Chitinophagales bacterium
AGTAACTGTAGTAGGTGCTGGCGCAGTAGGCGCAACCACAGCCGACAATATTGCCCGTAAAGAATTGTGTACCGAGCTGGTACTATTAGACATTAAAGAAGGTTTAGCAGAAGGCAAAGCACAAGATATGATGCAGACCGCTGCTCTACTGGGTTTTGACACAAAAATTATTGGATCAACCAATGATTATAGCAAGACTGCTGGTAGCAATGTGGTAGTAATCACTTCTGGTATTCCACGCAAACCGGGTATGACGCGCGAGGAATTAATTGGCACTAATGCAGGTATTGTAAAAGGGGTTGCAGAAAATATTTTAAAATACTCTCCCGATGCCATCATTATTGTAATCAGTAATCCAATGGATACAATGACTTATTTGGCGTTGACCGCTACTGGTCTTCCCAAGCACAGAATTATTGGTATGGGTGGAACGCTAGACAGCAGCCGATTTAAATATCAATTGAGCCAACACCTTGGTTGCAGTCCCGCTGATTTAAACGCAGTAGTAGTAGGTGGGCACGGTGATACTACCATGATTCCATTGATTCGCTACGCTACTTGGAATTCAGCACCTGTAACTGATTTTTTAAGTGCAGAACAACAGCAACAAATTGTAAACGATACCATGGTAGGTGGAGCTACCCTTACCAAACTTATTGGCACATCAGCTTGGTATGCACCGGGAGCTGCTGGCGCTGCTTTAGTTGAAAGCATTGTACGTGATCAGAAAAAATTATTTACTTGCTGTGTAAGCCTCGAGGGCGAGTATGCGCAAACAGATATTTGCTTGGGCGTTCCCGTAACCATTGGAAGAAATGGCTGGGAAAAAATTCTAGACTATCAATTAAATGCCGATGAGCAAGCCGCATTCAACAAGAGTGCAGATGCAGTTAGAAGCATGAATGAAGTGCTGAAGACCTTATAATTTTGAATGCGCTACGGCAGCAATATTTTTAATATCTTGTAATTTCATACAATTAAAATGCCCTTTGGGGCATTTTTTTGTGCCATAATTAGAGCAGGGCTGGCAACCGAGATTGGGCACAATAAAATTTTCATACGCTGCGCCTATATGCATGCTCAATTGCTGTTCACCATAATAAGGTTCTACAGCTAGCTTGGGAGAAGTGCCACCCCAAATGGCCAGCACTTTTTTATTAAAGGCACAAGCAATATACTGCAAGCCAGTATCGTGTGATATTACCAGCTTAGACTTTTGAATAAGGTGTGCCGATTCATGCAGACTAAATTTACCACAAGCATTGTAAATACGAATGGGGTCAATGGCTGCAACAGCATCACCCTCGCGAGTATCTTCCTTACCACCTAATAATATAATGGGATAGTTGATGGCAGCGCATAGTCGCCGCAATTGCTCAATAGGCAATTTTTTAGTATAATAAGATGCGCCTATTGCAATAGCTATATACCCAAATCCGTGTGATGCAGGTATATCCGATTGTTTCACTTCCTGCCCAACTGGAATAAAATAATCCAGCCCCATGCCATCATTCACCACACCCAATGGCTTTAGCGTATCTAATGAGCGATCTGTAATATGACGATGTGGCATTAGATCAATTCCGAATTTGGTGAGTAAGAATTTCTGCCAACTCAATTTTTTATACGTTAGGGCAGGAATACCCAAGGAGCGTTTTAGTATTAAAGTCCTGAAGTTTTTATGCAAGTCCACCACACAATCGTATTGTTCTTGTTTTAAAACAGGAATGAGTTCCGCTAAATTATTATTGAAATAATGAAATTGATCAATATAGGGGTTGGCTTCTGTAACGGCTTTGAAAGAATACTTAGTAAGAAAATGCAGTTCCGCTTCTGGCACTTGTAATTTCAAGCAGCGAATGGCAGCACTCGCCAATACAATATCGCCGATAGAAGAAAAGCGGATGACTAGAAATTTTTTTTTATTGCTCCACATAATTTAAGTCTTTGTGGAAGGTTTCCTCAGTAAAATAAAAAGCCACTAAAGTAATCATCATTACTAAAATTCCTGTTACAATACCACTCTGTAATAAATTCCAGCTCCAAGTTTTTTGAAAAAGATTTAGAAATACCAAATTCAGCAAAGGAAGTGCACCTCTCACCATATTTGGAATGGTGGTAGCAGCGGTAGCCCTTAAATTGGTTCCAAATTGCTCGGCTCCCATCGTAATAAAAATAGCCCAGAACCCAGTACTGAATCCCAGCATACCACAAATAAAATACATAGTTGTATCGGAATAATTGAAGCTGCTGAAGAAAAACACCAAGGTAATCATAGTGAGCAAATAGAAACTAAGTAAGGCTTTTTTTCTGCTTTTAAAATATTGACTCACCAATCCAATCAGCATATCACCTATAGCTATACCAATATAGGCATACATGATAGACTTACCACTTTCAATGGCATTGGCACCATATAATTCGGTAGCAAAGCGATTGCTAAGATTCACCAAAATACCAATTACATACCAAGTAGGTAATCCAATTAAAATAGCAGTAATATATTTTTTAAATCTTTTCTTATTGTTGAAAAACATAAGAAAATTACCTTTTTCTACTCCTACTTGTTCTTTTACTTGGTTGAACATACCACTTTCTGAAATAGAAACTCGCAGCAATAGCAGCCCAATACCCAGTGCCCCACCAATCATATAACAGAGCCGCCAGTCGCTCGTTACTGAATAAATAATATATGCGAATACAGCACCAAATAAGCCAATACCAGCAACTAAAGAAGTACCTATACCACGTTTTTCTTTTGGCAAAAGTTCGCTTACCAAAGTAATACCAGCACCTAATTCTCCAGCGAGACCAATACCCGCAATAAATCTTGCCCAAGCATACTGGTCAACAGTTAGCACAAAGCCCGTCATAAAATTAGCAATAGAATAAAGCGCAATAGATCCAAATAAAACACTTAATCGTCCTTTTTTATCTCCAATAGTACCCCATAAAACGCCACCCATTAATAAACCTACCATTTGCCAGTTAATAATTTTAGTGCTGGCGGCAATTACTTGGGGTGTATCGGAAAGTATCACCCCAATGCCTTGTAAACTGGGCTCCCGTACAATGGTGAACAAGAGTAAATCATATACGTCCACAAAATATCCCAATGCGGCCACAATAACTGGTAGTGAGAAAATACCGTATTTTTTTGGAGTCATTGTTACAAAATTATTAGTCAAAAAAAATTAAGTATTAGCAATGAGAAACTATTTATGCAAGCATTTAGGATTGAGGATTGGCATCTTTCTTTTTACCAAAAAATAGCTTTGCAATTACTGGGGCTGTGGTTACAAAAACGATTCCAAGCACAATCACTTCTAAGTGATCTTTTAAATCAAAATTAAACTGGGCAAGAATCCATTTTTGCAAGAAATGACCCCCAAAAAGCATGCTCCCAACCCAAGCGAAGCTGCCTATAATATTAAAGAAAGAAAATTTCTTTTTATCCATCTGAACAATGCCAGCAATAATGGGCGCAAAAGTTCTCACAATAGGAATAAATCGAGCAATAATGATGGCACCACCGCCATGTTTTTCATAGAAGTCGTGTGCTTGATGTAAATAATGTTGTTTGAATAAAAAATTTTCCTTCCACTGGTACATTGCGGGGCCAACTTTTCTACCTACCCAATAACCCGTAGTATTGCCAAGAATCCCAGCTAAAGAAATCATCAGTATAAGCAGGGTTAAATCTAAAAATTCATTTCCAGTAGGAATAAATTCATTGGCCAGATTGGTACTATAAATTCCTGCAACAAATAAGAGGCTATCACCGGGAAGAAAGAATCCAGCAAAGAGGCCGGTCTCGGCAAAAACTACTAATAATATCAGCCATACACCACCATGTTCAATATAAAATTGTGGTTGCAATAACTGAGTCCACTCAAAATCCATTAAAATCTGTAATAGCATAAAAATCTTTTAAATCAAATCAATTAATCATCTAGTTGAACGCTTCCTTCTTCTCCCAATTCACCTTCCCATTTACTTACAACAGTCGTGGCCAGTGCGTTACCCAGTACATTCGTACCCGTTCTAAACATATCACAAAAATGGTCGATGGGCAGAATTAAAGCAACGCCTTCTGGTGGAATTTTAAACATAGCACAGGTTGCCAATACAATAATTAAAGAGGCCCTTGGCACACCAGCAATACCTTTACTAGTAAGCATTAGCACAAGCAACATGGTCAGTTGTTCGCCGAGCGACATATGGATTCCATAAGCTTGAGCAATGGCGAGGCTGGCAAAAGTCATATACATCATACTTCCATCTAAATTAAAAGAATAACCTAGGGGAAGAATAAAAGAGACAATTTTTTTCTTACAGCCAAATCGTTCCAATTCTTCTGTAAGTTTTGGAAATACAGCTTCGCTACTGGTAGTACTAAAAGCAACCAATAAAGGATTGGCAATTCTTTTGAGTAAATGAAACATTCTTTTTTTCAGAATCAAGAAGCCAACAGAACAAAGTACCATCCAAAGAATACCGATACCTAAAACAAAATATCCAAAATAAATAAAATAAAAACTAAAGATCCCCAATCCTTTTTCTGCAACTACTGCTGCCAAGGTTCCGAAAACCCCAAAAGGAGCAAAGTTCATAATGTATCCCACTATTTTCAACACAATATGTGCCACTATATCTAAAGCTTTGATTACTGGTTTTGAATAATCGCCTAAATTGGCAGCAGCTACTCCAAAAAAGATGGAAAACAAAACAATTTGTAAGATTTCGTTGGTGGCCAGTGCTTCAAAAATACTGGATGGCACCACATGTTCAATAAATTTCTGTAGTGAGAATTCAGTTGTTTTTCCCATCAAATCTTTGAGACCGGCATTGTCAGCTTGTGTAAGATCAATATAAGTTCCGGGGTGAAAAAAATTCACCAATACCATTCCCAATAACAGACTCACCAACGACGCAGAAACAAACCATAGCATGGCTTTACCACCAATTCTACCCACCGTTTTCAGGTCGCCCAGTTTGGCAATACCCACCACAAGGGTAGAGAAAACAAGTGGGGCAATAATGGTCTTGACCAATCGAATAAATATAGTACCCAGTAATTTAATATTCTTGGCAAAACCAGTGATGGTTTCTGGTGTGGAATTTTCATGAATTATATAGCCCGTAACAATCCCAAACACCATGGCTATTAAAATATAAATAGTTAGTTTATTCTTCATCAAAGAAAATTTGAGAGAGCAAGATAGCCGTAAATATTGAAAAGCAATTGTGCAGACTTATAAAAAATAGAGTAGTGAATTGTAAGAAATGCTTACTTTTCCAATTTAATTCCTAATTAAATGTATTTATTATGAGTTTATTTGCAAAAAAACCGCTTAGTGCTTTTGAAGACGACATGAAGAAAAGCGAACTAAAGCGGGTATTAGGTAAATGGAGTTTAACAGCAATTGGTATTGGTGCAATTATTGGCGGTGGAATATTCGTTCTTACAGGAACTGGCGCCTATTACCATGCAGGCCCCGCTCTAGCTATTTCATTTGTAATTGCAGGTATTGCTTGTGTTTTTGCAGCATTGTGTTATTCAGAATTTGCAAGCATGATACCAGTTGAGGGATCAGCATACGCCTATGCTTATGGAACCATTGGTGAAATATTTGCTTGGATTATTGGATGGGGTCTTATTCTAGAATATGCAATGGGATCTATGACGGTGGCCGTAAGCTGGTCAGGGTATTTTAATAAATTACTAAAGCTCTTTCATATACAGCTACCTGAATATTTAACCAAAGATCCTTCTAGTTATACTGGTGAAGGTTTTGCCATGAATCTACCAGCAAGTATAATTGTACTGCTTATTACTGCGCTTTTGATTAGAGGTACGCAGGGTGCCGCTAAAACAAACAATTTTATTGTTGTATTAAAAGTTTCTGCCGTACTATTTGTAATAGTCGCGGGAATATTTTGTATTAATACAGCAAATTGGGTTCCATTTATTCCAGAAGCTACTACAATATTGCATAATGGCACACCAGAATCTGCTTACGGTTGGGGCGGTATTATTTCGGGAGCTGCGGCTATATTCTTTGCCTATGTTGGTTTCGATGCTGTATCCACTCAAGCTGGTGAAGCCATTAATCCAAAAAAAGATGTTCCTTTTGCTATTATTGCATCGCTGTTAGTATGTACGGTTTTATATATACTGGTTTCATTGGTGCTTACAGGAATGATGAATTACAACGATTTTGATCCCCTTGGTAAATACCCAGATGCCATTAAAGCCCCTGTTGCTTATGCTTTTGAAATTGCAGGAATGCCTTGGGCAGTATTTATTATTACAACCGCTGCCACTATCGGGCTTATCTCTGTTATTATGGTAATGATGTTGGGACAATCTAGAATATTTATGGGTATGTCTAAAGACGGTTTAATTCCCGCTTTTTTTAGCGAATTACATCCCAAAACAAAAACACCTTATAAAAACACCATTTTTCTTGGAATAATCATCTCTTTAGTTGCGGGCCTTACTCCTATTGGAACCCTGGCAGACATGACCAGTTTTGGAACCTTATTCGCCTTTACCATGGTATGTATAGCTGTATGGTTACTGAGAATTAAGGAACCTAATTTGCAAAGAAATTTTAAAGTACCTGCACTGCCACTAATAGCGACTGCTGGAATTGCAATTAATTTATTTTTGATGTGCAAATTGAATAGCCACGCTATTAAATTATCTGGTGCTTGGCTTATTTTGGGAATTTTAATTTATTTCCTATACAGTAAAAACCACAGCAAACTAAGAAACCAAAAATTATAATTTTCCTTAAAAAAAGCCGCTCTTAACTAAATCAGAGCGGCTTTTTTAATTCATCGTTGGCAACTAGCGCAGTAAACATTAATTTTGCATTTGGAAAAAAGAAGTATTATGGGAAGAATTTTTGAAGTACGTAAAGCAAGCATGTTTGCCCGTTGGGATAAAATGGCCAAGAATTTCACCCGTATTGGGAAAGAAATTGTAATCGCCGTAAAAGCATCGGGACCAGATATGGCTACCAATCCAGCTTTGCGCAGGTGTTTTCAGAACGCCAAAAGTGTTGGCATGCCAAAAGATCGTGTGGAAGCTGCCATCAAACGCGCCATGGGCAAGGATACCAGCAACTATGAAGAAATTCTATACGAAGGATATGCACCACACGGTGTGGCTATTTTGGTGGAGACTGCAACCGACAACCATGTTCGTACGGTAGCCAATGTAAAAAGTCATTTTAACAAAGGCAACGGAGCGATGGGTACCAATGGTAGTGTGAGTTTTCAGTTTAAAAAAATGGGGGTATTCAAACTGAAATCTGAAGGTATGAATATGGACGATCTTGAACTTGAATTAATTGATTTTGGCTTGGATGAATTGGGCGAAAGCAACGACGATAATGGCAATACTATCATTGTATTGAGATGTGCTTTTACTGATTTCGGTAGCTTACAAAAAGCATTGGAAGATAAAAACATTCAACCGCTTAGTGCTGAATTAGAATGGATTCCTACCATCACCGTACCAATGACGGATGAACAGGCAGAAGATGTATCTAAGCTAATAGAACGCTTGGAACAAGATGAAGACGTGAACAAAGTTTTCCATAATATGGGATAAAATTACTCGTATGAATCAACCAACTCCCAATAACCCAATTATTCTTTTTGATGGAGTTTGTAATTTGTGCAATAGCAGCGTTCAATTCATCATTCGAAACGATCCAAAACATCATTTTAGGTTTGCCTCTTTGCAAAGTAATTTGGGGCAATCCATATTGAAGCAGTTTAACCTTCCTACCAATGAATTGAGCTCTTTTATTCTGCTCGATAAAGGAAAAATATCCGTAAAATCTACTGGCGCACTTAAGGTAGTAAAACAGTTATCAGGTGCATGGCCTTTGCTCTATATACTCATAATTGTTCCTTCATTTATTAGAGATGCGGTATACGAATTTGTTGGTCGCAATCGGTACAAATGGTTTGGCAAAAAAGAAATATGCTGGCTACCAAGTCCCGAAATTAGAGCCTTGTTTCTAACAGAAAATTAATTAGCTAGGTACTCCACTCTTAAGGTAATAGAAGCTGTTTTTTCTTTGGATGAAGTATTAAATGAACCTCCATAACTGTAATCTTCATTGTCGTTCTTCCCAGTAATTTGAAATACACCCATGGTTGCTTTTTTCAGACTTCCCAAACCCACAGCAGAACTTTTAGCAATGGTTTCAGCACGAATTTTTCCATCTTCGGCAGCTTTAGCCAGTAAGTCGATTTTTAATTCATTTAAGCGACTATAATAATAAGCTGGCTTCTTTGAATTGAACTCAATTCCTTTTTGCAGCAGCTCAGTAACTTCTCTTGAAATTTTTTCTACCATAGCTATATTTCTAGAATCTACTTTTACTGCACCTGTAAGTGTATAGCCACTGAAAATAGATTTGGATGCACCATTGGCACCTGATTCATAATTGAAATTTTTCACTACATCAACCGCAGAAAAAATAACAGCACTATCTGGCAATCCCTTATTTTTCAGGTAGGCTCTAATAGCGGCTTCATCTTGTTTAATATAAGTATAGGCCTCTTTCAGGTCGAACCCATAACGGTTAAAATTACCTTGCCAAACAATTTGGTCGCTGGTGAAATCCTTCTCTGCTAGTCCCGTTACTACAATCGTTTCCGTATTAATAAATTTGTATTTGTAGGCATTCCCAATAATAAGGGCGCTCAAAACAATTGTGATGCAAACAGCAATTAATCCAATTTGATTTTTCATTTGATTATTTTTATTCATTCATCATTTCTCTTGCAACGCTAATAATATCTTCTGCATTTGGCTTACTGAAATAATCCCCATCACTACCAAAACTTGGCCGGTGTGCTTGCGCAGAAAGGGTACGGGGACTCACATCAAGCCATCTAAATGCTTGCTGTACTTCAATTACTTGCTGGTACATATATGCAGCTGCACCACCGGGCACGTCTTCATCTACAAAAAGAATGCGATTGGTTTTTTTAAGCGACTCCAATATGGCATGGTGAATATCAAAAGGCAATAAGGTTTGTACATCTATAATTTCACAAGAAATATCTTCAGCCTCCAATCGATCAGCAGCATCTTGAATAATACGCAAAGTAGATCCATAAGAAACAATGGTAATATCCGTACCAGGTTTAATTATTTCTGGAATGCCAAGCGGCACCGTAAACTCTAATAAGTTGGCAGGCATTTTTTCTTTAAGTCTATACCCATTCAAACATTCAATTACCAATGCAGGATCATTGCCTGTGAGCAAGGTATTGTACATACCTACTGCTTGAACCATATTTCTTGGAACGCATATATACATTCCACGCAGCGAGTTAATAATCATACCCATGGGGGAACCGCTATGCCAAATACCTTCAAGTCTATGCCCTCTGGTACGAATAATCAAGGGGCAACTTTGCTGACCCTTTGTTCTAAAATGGGTAGTAGCAACATCGTCGCTCAACACCTGTAATCCGTACAATAAATAATCTAAGTATTGAATTTCTGCAATGGGGCGCAAACCTCTGAGACTCATACCCAGTGCTTGCCCTACAATAGTAAGCTCCCGAATACCCGTATCAGAAATTCTATCCCTACCATGCTTTTCTTGTAGGCCAGCAAACCCTTGGTTAACATCTCCAATATGCCCTACATCTTCCCCAAAAGCATATACTTTAGGGTTCTGTAAAAAAAGTGCGTCAAAATATTTATTCAATATTTCATATCCATTTACAAGAGGTGCATCAAAAGAAATCAATGGTTTAATTTCATCTACCCTCAAGGCACTTTTTGGCGTTTGGTTATAGAGATGGGAGTTAAATAAATCTTTATTGGCGTCAAGCAATTCTTGGTAATACAATTTAATATCTTGTACCGAAGGAGATGCAGGTGCAATTTCCGTAGCCATAAATAAAGTACGAAGTATATCTCTTCTATGCGGTTCTTTGTTGGCAGATATTTCATTAGCCAGTTTTTGCAACTGGTTGTATTTATCTATGTCATTCACCACCATTTCCCTCAACAAGGCAGCGGCATTTTCTGCCTGTTCTTTAATAGGGTTACTATATTTTTCCCAAGCTTTTAAACGGCTTTCTCTTACATATTCCTTGGCAGTTGCATGAATCTCATTTATTTCGTCTTCGTTGGATAATCCGTTTTCAATCATCCATTCTTTCATCTTTTTAATGCAGTCCCAATCTCTCTCCCATGCCAAACGTTCGGGAGTTTTATACCTTTCATGACTCCCGCTGGTAGAATGACCTTGGGGTTGCGTAACTTCTTCCACATGAAATAAAACGGGAACATGCGTATCTCTTACCCGCTGTATGGCTTCTTCAAATACTTGACACATGCCTGCATAATCCCAGGCTTTCAATTTATAAATGCGTATACCATTGGTATCTTCCATTTTTTCTAATCCCCTCAATGCTTCGGAAATAGATCCTTTGGTAGTTTGAAAATTTTTAGGCACAGAAATACCATATCCATCATCCCATACAAATACAGCTAAGGGAACTTGTAAAACGCCAGCCGCATTCATGGTCTCCCAGAAATGGCCTTCTGTGGTGCTTGCGTCACCAATGGTACAGAAACATATTTCGTTACCGTTGTGGCTCAGTTCATCAAAATTACGGAGTTGCAGACCTTCCCTAAAACATTTAGAAGCATAGGCAAGACCCAATGCACGCGGCATCTGAGCAGCGGTTGGTGCCATATCTGCTGAAATATTTTTTCGATTGGCAAGGTCTAACCAATTGCCATTATCATCAACAAATTTAGTTGCAAAATGTGAGTTCATTTGACGGCCTGCACTGAACGGGTCGTTCTTTACATCTGGATCAGCATAGAGCTGTGCAAAAAATTGTTCAACGGTAGACAAGCCCGCTGCGAACATAAAAGTTTGATCGCGGTAATACCCACTTCTAAAATCACCTGCTTGAAAAAACTTGGCCATAGCCAATTGAGCCACTTCTTTACCGTCTCCAAAAATACCGAATTTAGCTTTTCCAGTGAGCACTTCTCTGCGACCAAGTAAGCTCACTTCTCTACTAATAACGGCCGTTTTATAGTCTTCCAGAATAGTTTTCCGAAATCCTTCGAAAGACAGCATATCGTCTTTATATTGTATTGAAGTTGATGATTCCATAAAGCAAAAATAACATTAGGAGCTGAAATGACTCACAATAATTGATTTAACGGAAAACCAATTGTCACCATCAACCGTTAAATTATGGGTAATTTATACCAAGATAATGCTTAACCAATCAATTTCTGTAATTTTATATTTTAAAACAATTTGTATGAGGATTTTAGTCTTATTTGCCGCTTTTTTTACCTTAGTTACCGGCTGTAAAGCCCAAGAACAGCCCAAGGATTCAAAGGTTACCATTCAAAATGAGCATTACCAGATGGGTAAAACTACTTACGGTGTTCCTGTAGAGTATGAAGTTGTTATTACCAATATAAGCAATGAAACCCTTCGTTTGGAGGGAGCCAAAGCGGGTTGCGGATGTACAACTCCAGATTTTACTCCCAATCAAGCATTCAAACCAGGCGAGTCTGTAAAAGTAAAAATTCGTTTTAATGGGAGTGTAACGGGTAAATATACAAGGTATACTGATATTACCCTATCAGGTGGTATTGTAAAGCAAGTGAGCTTCAGTGGTGAAGGTGTTCAATAATCAACCCAAAAATTTTATAGCATTTAAATTTATTCTTTATATGAAGACTTTTTTTTTATCAATTTTATTATTAGCGGGCTTAACTGCCAATGCACAAAAAGATGTGCTTTTTAAAGAAACCAAACACCAGTTCGGTAAAATTAAAAAAGACATACCAGCAAGCTATATTTTTAGTTTTACCAACCAGTCTACCAAGCCCATTGTAATTGAATTTGCCAATGCAGAATGTGGTTGCACTAAGCCTGAATATGCAGTAACACCCATACTAAAAGGTAAAACTGCTACTATTAAAGTAACGTTTAATGCAGCATCTATAGGTGTTTTTAAGAAAAATATAGACGTTAAATTCGCACATTCCAATCAACCCTATACGTTGACCATTGAAGGGGAAGTGGTAACGGAAATTAAGAAAAAATAAGTTTTATATTTTTACTTTTAAATTAGTGCATGTTATCAATTAGCCAAAGGGGCATTGCTATGCCCGCATCACCCATCAGAAAACTGGTGCCTTTTGCAGAAGCAGCAAAGCAGAGAGGCACAAAAGTGTATCACTTGAATATTGGCCAGCCCGATATTGAAACACCAAAAGCAGTATTGGATGCGGTGAGAAAGAGTGATTTTAAAGTGCTGGAATATAGCCATAGTGCGGGAAATGAAACGTATCGTAGAAAGCTGGTTGACTATTATGCATCGGTAGGTATTACCGTAAATCACCATCAGATTATTATTACCACGGGGGGCAGTGAAGCCATTCAATTTGGTTTTATGGCCTGCTTAGATCCAGGCGATGAGATCATTATTCCCGAACCATTTTACGCCAACTACAATGGCTTTGCAGTTGCAGCAGGCGTTAAAGTGGTGCCCATTACCTCTTATATTGAAACTGGATTTTCGCTTCCTTCTATCGCAGCTTTTGAAGAAAAAATAACACCTAAAACCAAGGCAATTGTAATTTGTAATCCCAATAATCCTACTGGTTATTTATACAGTAAGGATGAAATGGAACAGTTAAAGACCTTGATTGTAAAACATAATCTTTATTTGTTTTCCGATGAAGCCTACCGGGAATTCTGCTATGAAGGAGATCAGGTAAGTGCTATGGATTTATTGGGCGCAGACAATCATATTATTATCATGGATACTATTAGTAAGAGGTACAGTGCTTGCGGAGGCAGGATAGGTGCATTGGTGACCAAAAATCAGCAGGTTTTAGATACGGTGATGAAATTTGCACAAGCCAGATTAAGTCCCCCTAGCTTTGCCCAAATAGCTGGTGAAGCTGCTATTGATTTACCTCCAGATTATTTCAATACTACTAAGGCAGAATATAAAAAAAGAAGAGACTTAATTGTAAGGCGACTAAATGCTATGGATGGAGTGTTTTGCCCCAATCCAGGTGGTGCATTTTATGCCATTGCCAAACTGCCTATTGATGATGCAGATAAATTTTGTCAATGGCTTTTAGAAGAATTTTCTTTTGAAGGACAAACCATAATGTTAGCACCCGCTACTGGGTTTTATGGCACGGATGGTTTAGGAAAGCAGGAGGTTAGATTGGCGTATGTGCTGAATACCAATGATATAGACAAGGCAATGGACTGCCTAAATGCAGCAATTCAAGCCTATGCTGTTCAAGTTTGATCCATTTTATATTATATTAACATTAATTATATATTAACTTTTAAACAATAAAATGCATATTTATTAAACAAAATTCTTTTTTTTAATAAATAACAAAAAAAACTATTGTTTACCAAATTTTGCTTTATATTTGCTCTATCAAATTGAATATAAAGAGTCTCTTATAATGGCAAGCAATCGAAAAAAACCCTTCGTTTCTACGAGGGGTTTTACTTTTAGATAAATACCCAGCCAAAAAATGAATAAATTACCCGTCAATTCGTTATAGTTTTTGAAGGATATTACATGAACCGAAGTTATTTATCCCCTATTGTACTCATTTTTATACTTGCCTGTTCACTCGTAATGGATGGCAATGCCCAACAGTTCCATGCCCTGCACGGATCCTCTTTTGCTGGTGCTGCCAGTATGTACAATAACCCCGCATCCCCCAACAACAGTTTGCATAGATGGGATTTGAATATTCTAGCTTTTCAACTGGCCAATTCTAGCAATAGCTTATACTTACAAAACGCTAAATTATTATCATTTGAAAACGCCAGTCTTACCATTAAGCCAGGAACCCAGCAACGAAATAACCACACCAACCTCAATCTACAGCTTTTGAATGCTATGTATCGCATTAATAAGAAACAAACCCTAGCATTTGGCATAAGCATGCGGATGAACAATCATATACATACCAACGCATTTAATATCAACGATTCTATGAATAGGTTGAATTCTTTTTTAAGCGCCAATAGAACTACCCCTGAAATAGAAACGAGGTTAATCAACGCTGGCTGGATTGAGGGGAATTTAAACTATTCACAAGTACTTTATGAAAGTAAAAACAGTAGACTTAGCGGAGGTATTAGTTTGCAAATATTGAAGAGTCTTACTGGTGCGTTTGCATCTATTAATAAGCTTACCTATATTGAATCAATAAGACCTTCTGATAGCATTTATACACTTACTGGAGGAGTTGGGGCTTTTGCATATTCAGCAAATGCTGATGTATGGTCGCCTAATTTCAGCACTCAAGGTAATATTAATAATTTTATTAAAGCCTCAAAAACTAATTTTGGACTTAGCGCTGGATTAGAATACATTTCATATAGCCCCGATGACGTATCGGATGACCCCAATTTTAGAATGTACAACTGGAAGTTAGGAATAAGCATACTAGACTTAGGGAGCAATCAATATAATACCAGTAAGTTTACGGGCAAATTTGTGAACAATAATAGTATTGTTACCGACAGCGATCTTTCGGCCAAATTATTACCGATAAAAAATGCCGAAGACCTGAGAGATTCCTTGAACAGTCTATTAGATAGTACCATTAGTTTACCAAAAAAATTTAGCATCAATAGGCCCTCTAGGATTGTGCTGAACGCAGATCATTTTTTGGGTAATAATTTTTTTATAAATGGCCAAATTTCAATCCCCTTATTCCTTAGTAATAGTTACAACAGCTTTAGCACAAACGAAGTAAATTTTCTCACAATAACACCTAGATGGGAAACTCGAAATTGGGGAATATTTATTCCCATACAATATAACCTAAATACACAATTGTGGGCTGGTTTTGCTTTCAAAGCTGGCCCTATTGTAGCCGGGTTTCATCATATTGGTTTACTCAAGAAAGACCCACTCCTCAATGGGGGTGGATATATTATATTGAGCGTACATCCATTTTCAAAAAAAGAAACAAAGTCAAGACTAGACTGCTTTTAAAAGACCAGAACCGGTTTAAGGATAACCTAGTTTGTTTCAAAAAAGCCGCTCTAACTAGCCCTATTCAGCGCTTTGAATATTACCAGCCTGTTTGCCTTTTTTTCCATCTACTATTTCAAAAGAAACTTTTTGTCCCTCTTTTAATGATTTAAACCCACCCATATTGATTGCTGAGAAATGTGCAAACAAATCTTCACTGCCATCATCAGGTTTAATAAAACCAAATCCTTTTGCATCGTTGAACCATTTTACTGTACCGGTAGACATATACTATGTATTTAAGTACTAAATATAATGAATTTTAATTTGTTCGGCAAAATTGTATTGCAGAACTAGCTCTTCCCATAGAAATCTTATGGAAAATATTAAAAAGTGGGTAAGATTTATCGCTTACTCGGATTATTCGTACCCACTTTTTATAATGGTTAAAATCATTTTAAATCTTCCGTTGGGTTTTACTAGATTAGGCGCATGTGCTGGAATTACAATTGATTGACCTGTTTCAAGTAAATGAGGCTTGCCATCTACTACAATTTCTGCTTTACCCTCAATAATTTGAGCAAAAGTATCGAAAGGAGTTGTTTTTTCCGTTAACCCTTCTCCACTATCAAACGACATAACACTTATATTTCCTGTTGATTTTTTTAGAATTGTTTTAATAACAACAGAATTTTGTACATACTCTATTATTTCTACGGTAATATATGCTTTTGACTTTTCCACCTCAACTGATTCCATTAGTTTAATTTATTTAGGTTACAATCGGGTAAGTTAATCTATTCTGTTTTGTAACTCCGAAGTAAATTTATAAATGGTTCAAAAAAAAGGACTACTTTTTATTATCCATAGTGAAATCTTTCAAGGCCTTACCGAGTTTACTCAAGTCTTCATTAAACTCTACTTTAAAAGTTGCCCAGTTTGTTTTACGCTTATCATAAGTATTAATTTTTCTTTGTAGTTCACGATTCCTCATGTGCAAAGTATCTATTCGATTTTCATACTCGGCATCCACTTTTTTACCCGCTTTTTTCATTCGCGCTTTTAATTCATCTATCCGATTGTCATTTTTCTTTATAATAAATTCAGTTTCAGCTTTGAAAGATTTTAAATCTTCCTCATAAGCAAATTCCGATGCTTCTAATATGCTGTCTTTCAACACTTCTTTCAAATCTTTATTGGCTTCCGTTACTTCACTTTTTGCTTCTTCAATCTTTTTGTCGCTTGTTTGACATCCTGTGAAAATAACAATGCCAATTAATAAGGCAATTACTGCTGTTATACTATACTTTTTCATTGGTGTGATTTTAGTGGTGTAATTAAAAAAAAATGTATGTTTAATCTTAAGTACTAAGAATTTATAGTAAAAATGAAATTGGCCTAAAGAGTTGAAATTATTTTGTTTAGTTCTTCTTTTGTTTTACCTAATTTTATTTGCAACCTACCCATCATTTCTTCTTTTTTACCTTCAACAAACATGAGATCGTTATCGGTTAACATTGCAAATTTTGCCTTTAACTTTCCTTTTTGTTCAGTCCAGTTTCCTTTTAATTCTTCAATATTCATAATCGTATATTTAATTTCCGTAATTGACGGCGCAAGTGTGAAAAATTTCACCTTATAAAGGTGAGTGAATTAAATAGATAAGGCATTATACAATTATTGAATTGAGTTACATCTTTCACACCTTAATTTAAAGGTTATAAGTACTAATAAGTAGTTACATCCTTTCCATATACCAATTCAATTGTTTCTGTATTTTCTTATTTAGAAAGATATTAGTTATTATTTTTTGTAATCTAATGAAAGAAGTTTCATTTTTCACAACATAATCAGTAGCATTATGGTGCATACAATTAATGGCTACGTCTATCTTATCTTGACTAGACAAAATTATTACAGGAATATCGTTATTAATAGCTTTGATTTTATCCAATGCTTGCATCCCATTCATTGCAGTTTTATCAATTCCATCTAGGTGGTAGTCTAAAACAATTACGTCAGGATTTTGTGCTAAGTGCTCTATACAAAGTTCCCCTGAACTGAACGTTTGAATATAAAAATCTGCATGTTCTAAAAACTCAATTTCGAGTGCCTTCAAATAAAGCGCATCATCATCAACCAAAAATAGTTTTATCTTATCGTTATTTTCCATTTACTGTATTTTTCATATTCGTATATTCTTCTTCAAACTCCTTACAAGACTGATGTAAAAAAAACTCTAGCTCGGTTATAAGCTTATGAATGCCATCATCCTGTAATTTTATGGCAGCAAATTCATGTACTTTTTGAGCCATTAACTCGTAATCCGAACTGAGTCCCATAATTGCAAATGAGGGTATCATTTTATGAACAGAGGATTGAAGGGAAAGCCAATCTTTTTCTTCAAAACTTTTTTTCATTAATCGAATCAATGGAGGCGTTTGTTTTAAATAAAGGTCAATCATTTCCATCATAAGAACAGGATTTGATTTGGTACGTTGATTTAAATGTTGCAGATTGATATATTTAACTATTTTTTTATCAACCAAATTTTTAATCTCTGATTCTTCTATTATAATTATCTCAGGCTTTTTAGTAAGGCTTACTATTTTACTATACAAGAGTCGTTCATCTACTGGCTTAGCTAAATAATCATTCATTCCAGCTGCTTTACATTTTTCTAAATCAACTGTTGTTACATCAGCAGTTAATGCAATTATAGGAATAGTTGATTGCATAGTGTTGCGTATATACTCAGTGGTTTCAAACCCATTCATTTCAGGCATCTGTAAATCCATCAATACAATATCATAAATGGTATTTTTCATTTTTTCAATTGCCAATTTACCATTACTTACAATATCTCTTCCAAAACCAAAATCATCCAATAGAGTTTTCATGAGCAACTGGTTTAGCGCCATGTCTTCTACCACCAATACTTTGATGTCCTTTATTTCTCTATCTAATTCCATAATTTCAATATCTACAGGCACTTCCGCATTTGTTTTTTTAAAATTCAATATAAAACTAAATATACTGCCCTCGTCAATAATGCTCTTCACAGTAATACTTCCCCCCTGCGCTTCTACCAAGTGTTTCACAATGGCCAAACCCAAGCCAGTTCCCCCATACAAACGTGAAGTTAAAACAGTAGCTTGTTGAAAATTTTCAAATACTCGTTCCAACTTATCAGTAGCTATTCCAATGCCAGTATCACCAACAGAAAATTCAACAGTTACTTTTTCTGCATCTTCTTCCAGCATTTTTATCTTTACAGAAATTACTCCTTTAGAAGTGAACTTTACAGAATTACTGATTAAATTTAAGATGATTTGATGCAATCTTGCCGGATCGCCTAATAATACAGCTGGTATCTTTTTATCGTATTCATGTATTAGCCCTAAATTTTTTTCCTTTATTTTGGTATCAAATAGATGCAGTATCGCAGAAAGCGATGAAGCTAATTTAAAAGGGGTTTGTTCAAATGTCATTTTGCCAGAGTCAACCTTGGCTAAATCAAGTATATCATTAATCAAAACAATCAGTGCATCCCCGCTAAATTTTATAGCCGTTAAATATTCTTTTTGCTTTATAGTAAGTTCTGTTTTCAATACTACTTTTGTAAATCCAATAATGGCATTCATGGGAGTGCGTATCTCATGGCTCATATTACTTAAAAACTGTTGCTTAGACTTTACCGCATCAACTGAAATAAGGGCTGCAGCAACTGCTTTTCGCCGTTCGTCTTCTGCCAAAGAAGTGGCCAATTCTGCAAATATTTTTGCCTCTGTTAGTTCTTTTTCAATTTTTCGCTGCTTGCTAATATCCCTTGCTACCAATACCGCACCCAACACTTTACCAGAACTATCTTTAAAAAGAGAGCCGTTAAATAGCACGTCTGTTAACTTCCCATCTTTAACCGTAAGGGGATAATCTACTACAAAACCATTTGCAAAAACCTGCCTACATATTTCTTTCGCATCTTCTGGCAATGTAAAATAATGATCAAAATTAGTACCTGCTAAATTCTCTCTCTTAACATGCGTAATAGCTACCATTGCCTCATTCGTATCCATAATAATTCCGTTGGTACTAATTGTAATTAGAGGATCTAGGCTTGCTTCTATTAAACTACGCGAATATTCAGACATTAATTTTCCCCTTGACTCTTCTACTTCTATATTTTTTTGTGCGATAGATTCGTTGGCTTGCTGTAATTCAAAATTTCTGGTAATTGCTGTTTTTTCCAGTGCTTCAGTGTGTGTTTGTAAATACCAGACAATGTGATCCCTTTCCGCCAGAGCATTGTGACCCCCTAAGAACCTTTTCCAAAAACTGATTGATTGAGGCCTAAAAAAAATGGTAAAGAACTGGTTGTAATTGTTTGTCAAACGTAGGATTTATTTTGTCTACTTTGATTAAATATTTTTCTGGGTTTGTTCTATGCTGTTTTCTTTTTTTAGTTTGCGTAAAGATTCTC
>JAAFJB010000052.1 GCA_013297995.1 Chitinophagales bacterium
ATATCATCTAAATCATAGGGAGGATATTTATTGCCCCAAGCATTATAATTCCAGTCCACTATTATTTTTTTTACCGCAGCTTCCTTATTAATTAGGAATGCAGGCCCATGATCTCTGCACCATGCATCATTGGTAGGGTGCAGAAAGAATTCAACTTGCTGCATATCTACACCTGCTTTTTCCAACAGCCCCATCGCAAAAACTTGCATGGCTTTATTGGCAATATTAATGCGTACTTTTTCCCCCATGGCCAAATATTTTACAAATTGGCAATAATGCGGATAGATGCTGCCAATTTTACCGGGCCAACTGGCTTCTTTATGCGGCCAACTGAGCCAAGTTGCTTCGTGCATTTCAAATTCAGCAGGAAAAATATATCCTTTACTAGCAGGGGTATTTGAAGAAAACATAAACTGATTTTGCAAATAAAAAATGGATTAATCCTCGTCTATAAAACGTTTGGTGATTGGCTGATAGGAGTCAATTCTTCTGTCGCGCATAAAAGGCCAATGGGTCCTATATTGATCTGTTTTGGCTAAGTCAATATCTACCACAGCAATTTCTTCGGCTTGATGTGAAGCTTTATAAAGCAATGAGCCAAAGGGATTGCTTACAAAAGATCCACCCCAGAATTGCATAGCACCCTCCTGCTCTAATCCTACCCTATTCACACTTACCACATGAATACCATTGGCAACAGCGTGACTTCTTTGTATGGTTTGCCAAGCATTGTACTGTTCGGTATTGGTAGCTTCGTCTTGTGAACTGGCCCATCCAATTGCAGTGGGATAAAATAAAATTTCAGCGCCCATTAGTGCCGTAATACGAGCCGCTTCTGGATACCATTGGTCCCAGCAAATCAGTACCCCAAAAGTTGCGTACTTCGTTTTGAATACTTTGTAGCCCAGGTCGCCCGGCGTAAAATAAAATTTCTCGTAATAAGCTGGATCATCGGGAATATGCATTTTGCGGTATTTACCCAAATAGCTACCGTTTGCGTCTAGCACAGCCGTTGTATTGTGATAGAGCCCTTGTGCCCTTTTTTCAAAAAGAGAAGCAATGATTACTACATTTAGTTCAGCGGCTATTTCACTAAGTATATCAGTAGAATTACCGGGGATAGATTCCGCTAATTTAAAATGCTCATAGTCTTCCACATCACAGAAATAGAGCGAAGTAAACAATTCTTGAAGACAAATAATTTGCGCGCCTTCCGCAGCTGCATCTCGTATTCCCTTTATGGCTTTTGCCATATTTTCTTCCTTTATGCTGGTACAACTCATTTGCACCATTCCTACTTTTACTGTCCCCATTTTTTTAAAATTATCGTTGATTAATTCACGTTACACCAATCATTATGTAACAATCTGCACCAGTGCATCAAAACTGGTTATTCCAATTGTTTTCTCCGTAATATATCCTTCCCCATAAGCAACCCCAATACGCTTACCCATCTGCATATCCCTGCCTTTTACGGTTTCTAAAAATTGAGGCGATGAAATATAGGTCTGCGGTTCGTTTAAGTTGGTATTGTAAAACTGGGTAGTATAAGCCAGAATAGATTCCATTTTTTTAGAAAAATAATCGCTGATATCTATTACAAAATTGGGATTCAGCAGTCGATCCTGTATATAATGAAACACTTGTGTTGGCCTCCAAGCCTCTTGTAGTTGGTTGTGAGAATCGTGGGTAACAATTTTTCTAAGGCCTGAAAGAAAAGCAGCATCAGCAACCAATTTAGCACTTCTGCCATGATCGGGATGTCTATCTTCTGGTGCATTTGCCAAAATAATGGAAGGCTTAAACCGCCTGATTACTTCAATAATTTTACGCAAATTAGATTCATCTTGCATAAAAAAACCATCGGCCATACCGAGATTTTCACGGTGGTGCACTCCTAAGATAGTAGCAGCATTGGCAGCTTCTAAAGCACGGGTTTCTACAGATCCTCTTGTACCTAGTTCACCCCTTGTTAAATCAATAATACCACATTTTTTTCCTTGCGCTATAGCTGCCAATAAGGTTCCTGAACAACTCAGTTCCACATCATCTGGATGAACCCCAAAAGCCAGTATATCTAATTGCATAGATTTATATTGGGTGTAAAGATAATCATTGCAAGTACAAAAAAAATCCTGCCTCAATTATAAATTGGAGCAGGATTTTTATGCAGTATACAATAAGTTATGCCTTTTTTGCGTAACGCTTTTTAAATTTATCAATTCTTCCCGCAGTATCTACCAGCACATTTTTACCGGTATAAAAAGGGTGAGAAGTATTAGAAATCTCCAATTTCACAACAGGATACTCATTACCATCTTCCCAAACAATGGTCTCTTTGGTATTTGCAGTAGATTTACTAATGAAAGATGTACCATTACTCATGTCTTTAAACACTACAAAACGGTAATTTTCTGGATGGATACCTTGCTTCATTTTTTTTGGTTTAGGTGGTACGGATTTGGCCGTACGATTATTTAATTTGGAGTGCAAAATTAGGCAAATTGGAGGTTTTTTCCAAATTTATTCAACTCTAGCCCCGTATTATCCTTTCATATTCACAAATTGAAGCGGAATTTCAAAATTCCCTGACTTGCACTTGGCTATTACTTCCTGTAAATCGTCAATTTTCTTTGCCGTTACCCGAATAATATCATCCATAATAGCTGCTTGCACTTTATAGCCACCATCCTTAATCATTTTCACGATTTTTTTGGCGTCTTCCTGCTTCAGTCCATTTCTAACCAGCACTTCTTTTTTTACCACTTTCCCACTTGGGTAAGCATCTTTACTAAAGTCAAAAGCACTTCCTTCAATCCCTTGCTTCATTGATCTACTAATTAGTACATCAATCAGCTGTTTCATTTGCATATCGCTGTTCACTTCAAGGGAAATAATAAAGTCTTTTTTATTGAGTTCTACTTTTACCGTTGTGTCTCTGAAATCGTATCGGGTAGCGATTTCTTTTTTTACGGTATTGATGGAATTGTCTAAAATTTGTAAATCCACCGAGCTGGCAATATCAAATGAAGGCATGGGAAATGATTTTTGTAAAAGTACTTAATTGAACGAAGAATAGCGCGTTTTTAAATGATGATTTCAGCACAATAAATTTTGAAAAGATACTTAGGGAAAAACAAAAGGCCCCAGTAGAAACTGAGGCCGATGTATTACTACATGAGAAAAAACTTACCTACCTGAACCAACACCTACCCTGCTTTGCTCATCTTCTGCACCACCACGTTTGCGCTGACTAGCTGCGGTTTTACCTTTACTGAACCGGTAGGTAAAGCCAATGCTTGCGATACGATTATCGTTTATCTGACTAAAATTCACATCTACATTTCCGTACTTGCTCGTCCCTTTTATTCTTTGCGACCATAGTATATCTCTTACATTAATCCGTATTGAGCCCTTATTCTTTAATACCTGCTTACTAAAGCCCATATTGATGATGCCAAAGGGTTTAACATTGAATATACCTTCTAAACCTTGCGTGCGATAAAATCCACTCAATTCAGCAGCCCATCCTTTTTTGAATTTAAACTGTTGACTAATATTAATTACTGCAGTTGTTGCAGAGAGCGTAACGGGACTATTGCTAATCATTCCATCAAACTTGTTGTTGAATACATTCATATAAATATTGCCACTCCACCATTTTGTATATTGATTAAAAGCATTGATGGAAAGTCCGTACTGACGCTGCGTTGCTATATTTTCATTGCGAATAAATGTTTCATTCTTTTTATCATCTTGAATCAATACCTGCTGCATTATATCAGTAGTATTGGTATAATTGAGTGTGGTTGTTAGGAAACCTTTGAAAGTGTGACTCAATTCTATATTGTGACTAAACTGCGGTTTCAAATATGGATTTCCTTGCTCATACGTATAGCGATCCAAAAATTCTACAAACGGATTTAGACTTTGGTAATCGGGACGCCTAATTCTTCTTCCGTAATTCAACACAAAACTATTGCTCTTATTGGCCGTGTATTGAAAATAAGCAGTTGGAAATACTTGTACATAGTTTCTTTCAAACTGAATATTAGTTGTGCGTTGATCTCCTTTGGCGGCCGTATGCTCTAGTCGCACCCCTAATTGCATACTCCATTTAGTACTTAAAGGGGCACTGTAATTGGCGTATGCTGCATTGATATTTTCTTTGTAAACAAAATGATTACTCCTGCTGAAGTCGCGCATTTTAACTCCATTAAAAAGCGTATCGTAAATGGCATTTGCATCGGTTGTAACATAACTTGACTTTAATCCTGCTTCAAACTTAGCTCCTTTTTTAAGGGGATGAGTATAGTCTAGTTTAGCACTGTAAATATGAATTTGTTGGGGCAGATCGCCTAAAAGGCTATCTGATTTTGCAATGGATTGACCATTGGCATTAAAATAGGCATTGTTCAAAGAAATATTGTTTGTGCCGTTGTAGGTTAGATAGTCGGCATCAAAACTCAATTCCTTTCCCGTAGTATCTAGTATATGACGGATATTAAAATTGGTTGAGAAATTCTGCCAATTATCCCTGCTATTGGTTTTCGCAACAGTGTTATTGGCTAAAATATATTGTGCATTAAAAATATTAATATCCCCACCAGCAGTTTCTGTTCCACTGTTGTTGAAACCATTCACTACAAGCCCAAGAGTAGTATTTTTTGATGCAAAATAGTCCACTCCAATTTTTCCATTATAAGAATCGTTATAATTTTTTTTGGTATTGAGTTGTTCAAAAAAAGAGACTACTTTAAGGGTATTATTATCAATAAAACGGCGAGCGATATTGATGTCTTGAAAGCCTAATCGCTCATTCCTACTGATATTCCCAAAAAGATTTACTTTATTTTTACGGTAATTGAGGTTAATACTTTGGTTATTTCTGCTGTAAATACCTTGACCATAACCGATGTTTACACTGCCGTTGAACCCAAAAATTTTGGTCTTTTTAGTCTTTATATTAATAATACCGGCATTCCCTGCAGCATCATACCGAGCGGGGGGATTGGTCATAATTTCAAGCTGTTCTAACTGATTGCTTTGCATATTGCGCAATAAATTGGCCAGATCGGGACCGGATAAATACGTGGGTCTGCCATCTATATATACTACCACTCCATCTTTTCCTTTCAAACTGATATTACCGTCTTTATCTACCGTGATGCCGGGAGATTTTTCCAATACTTCTAACGCGGTGGCGCCAACATTGGTTACTGAAGCTTCAACATTAACGATGGTTCTATCTAATTTTTGTTCAATCAAAGGTTTCCTAGCATTAACTAACACTTCTGTCAATTCTTTGCTAGCAGCCACCATTTGCAAATTCTTTACCAGCAAATCATTTCCACCATTCAACACAAAAACTTCAGTGTACAATTTCTGGTAACCTACCAAACTGGCAGAAAGTAAATAATTGCCATTGGCCATTTTAGGGAATGAATAAAAGCCATTTTTATCCGTGATAGCGGTTTTAGCAATAGAAGAGTCTTTGGCTTTAAGTAGACTTACCAGTACGGACTCGACTGGTTTTTGGTCGGACATTAATTTTCCGGCAATTTGATCGGCACTTTGTTGAGCGGTAGCAGCAGTAGAAGCGGCAATAAAACTCAACACAAAGGCATTTTTAATCCATTTTTTCATTTTCCACCTATTTAGTTAGTTCCTGTTTTAATTTATTACAGTACAAAACTAACTACTGTGTTTTACATAGTACATTGTTTTAGCATGGACGGTATAATTTCAATTTGAAAGGTTAAAATGTATTAGGAATAAAAAGCAAGCTTGAAGAATAAATCAACTTATAGCATTCAACACTTCACTTTTAACTTTCTACAATAGAAGAATAAACCAAGACCTAAAAGCATAAGTGAACAGGAAATTAATTCCGCTTGGGTTGGATTTAGCGGAAGGTCGTATTTGGTATTTACTCGTATTTTCTCAATAAAAAATCGTTCTAATCCGTTTAAAATCAAATAGACACTAAATAATTGTCCCGCAATCTTTATTTTTTTACGTAAAAACCATAAAACACCAAAAAGGATAAAGCAAATAATGATTTCGTATAAAGGTGTGGGATAAACAGGCAGTGGCAATTGGGTGCAGAACTGGCCAGCACAGCCTGGAATGGCAACACCATCACCCAATACATTATTGGGATATGTGTAGGCCCAAAATATATCGGGCAACCAGCTAAAAGGTTTTGGATGAGTATTTACAATACCCCAATCTCCATCGCCACTTACTTGGCAGCCAACCCTACCAAAAGCATAGGCAAACATCATGGTGGGAGCAAAAGCATCGAGCAAGTGAATGATGCTGATTTTATGTTTTCGGGCATACCAGAGAATAGCTGCGCCTGCGCATATTAATCCACCGTAGAAAGTTAACCCACTAAAAGAAATAAGCGAGCCAATAGGATCGGCGCTAAATTCTTTCCAATTCTCTAAGTTGTGAAATATTTTAGCTCCTAAAAATCCAAATACCGCAGCATAAATAACAATATCTCCTACTCTATCATGTGGCCATATTCGCACAGTGCGTTCGGCGGGTTGATCTAATTGTTCTTTCTTTTTTTCCCACCATTTGAGTGCACCAAAAATTAGGGCCACCAACATTCCCGTTAGTAAATTCCCTTCTGTAGAAAGAATAAAAGATTGTGGATTGTTCAATGCATTTGGTATGGTAAATGCACCTATAATTTTATACCCAAAAATAAATCCAAGCAGCCCATTAATAAGTAATTCAGAGAACCCTGCAGGCTCGCCAATCATTATTTTTTCTTCGGTATACGTAAACAAACCCTGCCCTTGCTTTCGGCGCAACTCAAGTGTAAGCACCCATGCGGAAGCGATAAAAGAGAGTGCCACAAAGAATCCAAAACTATTAATTAGTTTCAATCCGCTGATTTCAACTCCAAAAATATCTTTAAATGCGTAGTATAAATTAGGATACATGAGATAGAAATTAATAAATGATTTTACAATAATAAATATAAAACAGAAAAAAGTAAGGCCTCACAATTGTGAAGCCCATACTTACTAACCCATCAAAAAACAAGTTGCCTATAATTAATTACAAAATTCGTTGAATACAGAAATTAGATGTTGAGCAATCACTTGAGCAGGCCTACCTTCAATTTGATGCCGTTCTATCATACTTACTAGTTCTCCGTTTTTAAACAATGCAATGGCAGGTGATGATGGAGGGTGAGGCAACATATATTCTCTAAACTTATTAACTGCTTCAATATCAAAACCTGCGAAGCTTGTTACCAAACGAGAGGGACGCTTTTCGGCATTTTGAACCGCCATTAAAACGCCTGGCCTACAAGTACCTGCAGCACAACCACAAACCGAGTTAATTACTACCAATGTAGTTCCCGCTTCTTTCAGCGTATCGTTAACCTGTGTTGCTGATACCAAATCACTAAACCCTTCATCTATTAACTCCGCCTTCATTGGCAGTACTATTTCTGCTGGATACATTTCGCACTTATTTAGAATGCAAATATACATAAAAGCTTTAAATCAATCTTATTACCAATTTAAAACAGCCTAAATGTCAGCATTGAATTAAAAAACAGACAATATGTCACTAAATCGAGTCGTTTTCTGTCATTTTACCGTATAAATTCAGTTGGTATATAGTTTGAAAATAATTTATCATCATTAAATCACAAAAAAAAATAAAATGACACACTTAAAAAACAACCCGATTAACCTCTTTGATGAATTATTCAATGGTTTTCCAGCTTCATGGGGGCGAGATAGCCAGCAAAGTTACCCAACTGCTTCGGTAAATATTCATGAAACGGAGGAAGCATATCATTTGGAACTAAATGCACCTGGCAGAAACAAAGAGGACTTCTTGCTAAATGTAGACAAAGGCATCCTCACCATTTCTTATGATCGCAAAGAGCTACCCGAAGAAAAAAATTACAAGACAGTGCGTAGGGAATTCACTTACAAAAGCTTTAAAAGAAGCTTTACAGTAGATGAAAAAATTAATGCAGATGGCATTCAAGCTCGTTATGAAAATGGAGTATTGAAATTACTTTTGCCCAAAAAAGAAGAAATCAAATCTGCTCCTACAAAAATTTCCATACAATAAGTAGCAATTTGAATTAATTAATAGGAACAATTAATTCAAACAAGCACTAAGTTTATAAAAGTAAGGCTGCTTTATTTGGTGCAGCTTTACTTTTTATAAATATTGTTTACCCAGTACCCTTCCTGCAATATTTGTCCAATTTTATTGTAAAGTCGCCCGTAACCATTTCTCATATCATTTTTATAATTTCCTCTAAATTCCTCACCGCTTTTAGTTGTGAAAGTACCATACCCTTCTCTTGCATTGTTCACCCAGTTGCCTTTGTATGTATCTCCATTTGCATAGGTACCAGTTCCATATCCGTTTGCTTTTCCGTTTAATAATGTTCCAATAAACGAAAGTATGGGCTCTGATGGCTTTGTGCTTACATTTTTATCAGAACCAGATGGAATATCTTGAGGCTTTACCCTATAATAAGTATATGTTTCTTGTTTTATTCCTGTAGAATTCTCCAACTTAGCTTTTCGTTTTAATGGCCTTGGATTAACCGTATACTCGTCCCCCTCTAAAACCACCCTTCCATCAATACCAATACTATCGTCGCCATTATAGCTGCTGTAATTGGAACGTAATTGTGAGGTTGTTTCATGAGAGAATGCAACAGATGTATGAACAGTTTGGCTAGATCTATCTACTTCACGAAACGAATTTTTTGGCAATGCATTCATTAATGGTTGAGACTGTTTTTTTACTGATGCATTGGGTAGTTCAGTTTCCAGTTGCTGGTTTTTCAATTCAAGCGGTATTATTTGCTTAGCGGTAGGTGTTTTTAATAACTTAGACTGAACGCTTTCTTGCGCAATATTATCTGTTTTAGCTGGTTCCGCTTGCACAGTTTGATTTACTTGTGACATTTGATATACTGGGGTATCAGGAACTACATGAATAGGCTGCAAAGGAAGTACTACTCTTTGAACTGGATTTTTTGCCGTAACATATTTTGAAGAAAAATATTCAGATACAGCAAAACCAATCATCGCTCCAACTAGGAGCAAGATGATAATTAACAAAACAAGTTGACTTCTATTAACCATTGAATTCTCGAAAAATTAAATGAATTTACTCAATCTTTTTGTATTAAAACAATTCGCTTGCAATTATCTATTTACTTAGGCCAAAAAGCTGTTTAAAAAATGTAATATTTTAATCAATTGATGTACCAATAACAAAAGTTCTGAATAACAATGCAGGGCGTATCATTTAAAAACTTACTTGCGCTTCAAATTATATTTCTAATGGTAATTAAAATATTAATTTCATAACGGCATGTCTGTAGAAAAAGAATTTATAAAACTACTCAATCAACACCAAAAGATTATACACAAAGTATGTAGTCTTTATATGAATTCACAAACTGCCAAAGAAGACCTATTTCAGGAGATAACGCTCCAAGCCTGGAAAGCATATGGTAATTTTAGGGGGGATGCTAAATTTTCCACTTGGCTGTATCGGGTAGCTCTCAATACCGCGATTACCTTTTACCGCAAAGAAAAAAAAACAGACTTTATTTATTCTACCAATATTATTCCTGATAGCTTAAACAACGAAATTGACACAACTGAATCAAAATTAAAATGTATGTATGCAGCAATTAGCCATCTTTCAAAAATTGACAAAGCAATTGTTATGCTTTATTTAGAAGACTATAGTTACGCAGAAATAAGTGATACAATTGGTATTACTGCGAATCATATTGCCGTAAAAATGAATAGAATTAAAATAAAGCTAAAAGAATATACTCAACAGAATTACAGTAACTTATAATTATATAAATATGGAACTCGACGATTTTAAAAAACAAATCAATCAAAAACTAGAAACAAGCCACTTACCACTTTCTGAAGTTGATATAGCAAGCCTGCTAAATAATAAAACACAGTCAATTTATAAAAAAATAAAAAAGAGTTTATGGTTTGAGATTTTCTCTAGCTTCTTAATTATTCTAACATTTGGTTATATTGGAAACGGCAGTGTAAGCCAATCTATTCATATTTATTTTACGGTTTTTACTTTTATTTTTGTTTTATTCATATTCGCTTTCGCTTACTTATTAAAAAAAACAAATCAAGTTAATACCTCTAATTTACCTGTAAAAGCAAAGATGCAAAATTTAGTGCAGTTGATGGAAGATTTTATGAAAAGGTATTTTCAATTTACAATGACGTTTATTGTAATTTGTTTTGTATTTTCTTTTGCTTTGGGCTATTCAGAAAAAGAGCCACTGCCATTATTGGGCATGTGGTTAATTAATTTAGATGCCAACCGAGAACTAGCAATTGGATTTTCAATTGGCTATAGCATAGCACTTACAATTTTTGTTTTCTATTTTACCAAATGGTACCTAAAAAAATTATACGGGAATTATGTTTCTGAACTGAAAAACCACCTTGAAGAACTAAAGTCAAATGATTGAATTTAATAGAGACAGTTAGTTTTCCGCCTCGTATCTATCAAATACTGTATCCTCCATTTATCGCCGTTTCTTACCAATTGAAAAGAATTTACGCCACAATGGCTAAATTGTCCACTTCTAAAAAATTGGTACGGCGTCCAAACTATGGCCAATGGCCCATCTACTTTTACTATTTCAAACTGAATTCTCTCATCGGCCAATCCCTTTGGGATGTTTGAAATTTGTTTCACGAATCCAGAAACAGAGTCTGTTCTTACTACCAATTTTCCAACTGCATTGGTAGTAATGGTTTGCATGATAGCGTTTTCAGTGAAACAATCCTGTAATAAATCACCATCCGCTTCTAGCATAGCAAAAAAAACTTGCCGCACAGTTGCCTTTACAGAATCTGTAGGAGTTTGCGCACAAATTGTGGTACAATTCAATATTGAAAATACCAATAAAAGTAGAAGGCAAAATCTGCTTATTGCCATTATAAATAACCTAATATTTTAAGCATACTTTGAGCCGTTTGCTCGCGGGCATAAACCCAGTCAATTAGTTTTCCCGTTTTATCGCGTTCTACAATTACATGCTTAGGTGATGGTATTAAACAATGCTTAATACCCCCGTATCCACTAATTTGGTCTTGATACGCACCTGTGTGGAAGAAGCCTACATAAAGCGGTTCTTTATTAGTTTCCACTTCTTTTTTATCGGTAGTAGTGAGCTTAGGTAAAAACACTTCATTGATATGTTCTTCGGAGTCGTAGTAGTCGTGACTATCACAGGTAATACCACCTAGTACAACCCGATGGTATTCATTGTCCCACTTATTTATGGGCAACATCAAAAACTTCTCTCCTATTCCCCAAGTATCAGGCAATGTGGTAATAAAAGAAGAATCAATCATATACCAACACTCACGATCATTCTGAATTTTTTGCCCGATCACGCTGTATATATGTGCCATACTTTCTCCAACAGTAAAGCTGCCAAATTCAGTGTAAATATTGGGCATGGGCACTTTGGCTTTCTTACATGCTTTTTTAATATTACCTACAATTTCATTAATCATAAATTGGTAATCATATTCAAAACCAAGTGAATGTTTAATGGGAAATCCACCGCCAATATTAATAGAATCTAATTCGGGGCAGATTTTTTTTAGCTGGCAGTAAAGGTTTATAATTTTATTTAATTCACTCCAATAATAAATATCGTCTTTAATACCTTTATTTAAGAAGATATGCAGCATTTTCAGCTGAAATTTTTCTTCATAACCTTCAATCTCATCCACGTAAAACTCCAAGATATCTTTTGCACGAATCCCCAATCTTGATGTATAGAAAGGGAAATTGGGCTCTTCTTCTGCTGCTACCCGTATACCGAGTGAAAATTGTTGCTTTACACTGCGTTTGTATGCCATCAACTCTTCTTTATTATCAAGAATTGGCACTACATTTTTAAAGCCAGTGTTAATGAGTTTTGCAATACGAGAGGTATAATTTTTTTGCTTGTAACCATTACAGATGATAAAAGTTTCTTTATTAATTTTTCTGCGTTGGTACAATCGATTGATGATTTCTATGTCGTAAGCATAAGAAGTTTCTAAGTGAATATTGTGTTTGAGGGTTTCTTCTACAATGAAAGAGAAGTGAGAACTTTTTGTACAATAACAATAGAAGTATTCACCCTCATATTTATGCTTTTTAAAAGCATTGGCAAACAGGTTTTTGGCTTTATTGATTTGCATACCAATTTTGGGCAAATAAGTAAGCTTCAAAGGAGTTCCGTGCTTGTCAATTAATTTTTTAAGATCAACTTCGTTGTATTCGAGGTAACCTTCATCACTTATATCAAAACCTTCCTGCGGAAAGTGAAACGTTTGGTTTACTAGGGAAGTATAGGTATTATTCATTTGGAATGATTCCTTTTAAGTTGTAAAAATAACCTTTGCAATGGATTCAGAAAATAAAAATAGCCATTCTGACAAAATCAGAACGGCTATGCGGTATAAACTAATCAAAAAACTATTTAACAGAATCTATCAGGGCTTTGAAAGACGCCGGCTCATTCATAGCTAGATCGGCCAAAACTTTCCGATTTAGGTCAATTCCCTTAACGCTTAATTTATTAATAAACTGGCTATAAGTCATTCCTTCTTCTCTTACAGCTGCATTAATACGGGCGATCCACAATTGGCGATATTCACGCTTTTTAAGCTTTCTACCTACATAACTATAGGTGAGTCCTTTTTCTAAGATATTCTTGGCTACAGTATAAACGTTTTTACGTTTACCATAAAACCCTTTGGCTTGGTCAAGGATTTTTTTTCTCCTTGCTCTGGATGCTACTGCATTTTTTGAACGTGGCATATTTGAATGTTTTGAAGTTAGCGGAGCTAACGGTTAAAAATCTGTTTTTAAAGCTTGGCTTACTAGCCTTTAAGGCGTAATAAACGCAAAACGAAATCCTTGTTGGTAGAGCCAACAATACCTTTTTTATTTAAAGCACGCTTGCGCTTTTTGGATTTTTTGGTAAGGATGTGACGTTTGAATGCTTTTTGGAAACTGATTTCTCCAGTTCCGGTAACTTTAAAACGCTTTTTGGCGCTAGAGTTTGTTTTAACTTTTGGCATATAAATAATCTTTGAAAGACTACACCCTGCTGGCGGATCTCCACAGGGAGCTCACTTGTTTTAGCCTTACGGGAAAAATTTTGGAATGCAAAGGTATATATTTTACGTGAAACGGAAAATATAGTTATTGGTTATTGGGTTATTCAACTCTTAGGGAGACCCTAATCAACTTAATAACTTAATCAACTTAATAACTTAATCAACTTAATAACTTAATCAACTTAATAACTCAATCAACTCAATAACTTAATAACTCAATCAACTTACTTACTTTTCTTCCCAGTTTTTGGGGTAAAAATGGCAAACATCCGCTTTCCTTCTAATTTGGGCATACTTTCTAGGGTACCCGCTTCAGCGAGGCGTTCTGCAAATTTCAAGAGCAACAATTGCCCCCGATCTTGAAACATGATGGCACGACCCTTGAACTGCACATAGGCTTTTACTTTATTGCCCTCTTTCAGAAAATTCTCTGCGTGCTTGGCTTTGAAGTTAAAGTCATGATCATCGGTACTTGGCGTAAAGCGGATCTCTTTAATCTCGCTCTGCTTAGAGTTGGCCTTCATTTCCTTCTCTTTCTTCTTCTTTTCGTATAAGAATTTTTTGTAGTCAATGATTTTGCATACAGGGGGATCAGCAGTGGGGGAAATTTCCACTAAGTCCAATTCCTGCTCTTTTGCAATCTTAAGCGCATCTGACGTTGCATAAATGCCTACTTCTACATTATCGCCTACCAATCGTATTTGTAGAGCACGAATTCTTTCGTTGATGCGATGTTCAGGCTCAGGCTGCCTGTTAAACCTGGGATTAAATCTTCCTCTTGGTGCTAATGCCATTAAAACTTGTTTGTTTGATAAATTTTTATAAAGATAGTTGATATTCCGAACTATTCGCCGGATTTACGTTCCTGAATCTCTTCTTTAATTTTTTCTATAAATTCTAGCAGGGTAACGGATCCCAAATCGCCCTTCCCTTGTCGCCTCACCGATACCTGCTGTTCATTCATCTCTTTCTCCCCTACTACCAGCATATATGGCACCCTTTGCAATTCAGTATCTCTTATTTTTCTGCCGATTTTTTCCTGTCTATCGTCTATTTCAACCCTTACACCCGCATTGCGCAATTGCTGCATTACGTCAAGGGCATAGTCTAGGAACTTATCACTAATTGGCAATACTTTTACTTGCAATGGAGCTATCCATACAGGAAATTTGCCTGCATAATGTTCCAACAAAAATCCAATAAAACGCTCATGGGTCCCCAATGGTGCTCGGTGAATAATTAAAGGAATTTCTGGTTCATTGTCTTTATTGGTGAACGAAAGATTAAAACTTCTTGGCTGTGCAAAATCTACCTGATTGGTAGCCAGTGTAAACTCTCTACCAATAGCACTCCATATTTGCACATCAATCTTTGGCCCATAAAAAGCACCTTCTCCCTTCACTTCCACAAATGGCACGCCTGTTTCTATTAATACATTTCTCACCAACGCTTCTGTCTCCAGCCAAAGTGCTGGCTCATTTACATATTTCTGTCCCAACTTCTCGGGGTCGTGCAGACTCAACCGCATTACGTATTTATCAATTCCAAAAATCTTGAAATATTTTACATACATATCATTCACTGCCTTGAACTCTTGCATGAATTGTTCTTTGGTGCAATAGATATGCGCATCATTCATATGTAGGCAGCGCACCCGCATTAAGCCAAACAATTCCCCACTCTGTTCATAGCGATAACAGGTTCCATATTCCGCTATACGGTATGGCATATCGCGATAACTCTTGGGCTCGGCATCAAATATTTTATGGTGGTGAGGGCAGTTCATGGCTTTGAGATAATATTTCTCTCCATCCATCTCCATGGGCGGAAACATACTATCTGCATAATAAGGAAGATGACCGCTGGTAAGGTATAAGCTTTCCTTGGCAATATGAGGCGTTACCACCCTTTTGTAACCTGCTGCATTTTCCGTTTCCTTGGCCAATTTCTCCAACTCTTCAATAATTACGGTACCATTGGGCATCCATAAAATTAAGCCTTGACCAATATCATCATTGGTGGTATAAATCCCCAGCTCTTTACCCAACTTACGATGGTCTCTTTTCTTGGCTTCTTCTAACATGAGTAAATACTCATCCAATTCTTTCTGTGCGGGAAAGCTTACCCCATATAATCGGGTAAGCATTTTATTTTTTTCATCCCCTTTCCAATACGCACCTGCAATATTGGTTAATTTCAATGCTTTTATAAATCCAGTCTGTGGCAAATGTGGACCACGGCATAAATCGGTAAATGCCCCTTGCGTGTATAGTGTAATGTTTCCATCGGCTAAATTGCCCAACAAATCAAGCTTGTATTCATCTCCCTTACTTGTAAAATATTCAATTGCCTCATTTTTACTGATGGGTTTTCTAATAAAAGCGTTGTTTTGTTTGGCCAGCTCCACCATCTTTTTTTCTATGGCCAGCAAATCTTCCTCGGTAATTTTTCTATCGCCCAAATCCATATCATAGTAAAACCCTTTCTCCAATGCTGGCCCTACCCAAAATTTCACGCCCGGAAAAATGGCTTCAATAGCTTCCGCCATAAGGTGAGCGGTAGAGTGCCAGAATGTATTTTTACCTTCTTCACTATCCCAAGTTAAAAATTTAATTTCTGCATCTTCTTCAATAGGTAGCGTAGCATCTACCACTTTATTGTTAACACTGGCAACCAATACTTTTCTAGCCAATCCTTCACTGATAGATTTGGCAATATCGAGAGCTGTAGTCCCCTTTTCATAGGATCTTACTGCACCATCGGGGAAACTGATATTCATCATAACTATTCGTCCTCTTTTAAAATCAAGTTTGCAAAGTTAACAAATAGGCGGCAGAAAAAAGGGATATCTGTGTCAATTCCTACTTAAACCTTAACGCTTTTTTACAAAATAGCTTGGCTTTTGCTATGTATTTTTACAAATATGAAGTTGATTTTTACCTTGGTCGTATTTATTGCCTTTACCGCTCATTTACCTGCCCAAAAAATTACGGGTATCTGGAGGGGCTATTTCAGCTCTTCCAACGGAATTTATAGGGAAGGTGCCCAACCGGAGATGTACAAATATGAACTTCAAATTGATCAGCAAAGCAATAATGGATTAAAAGGAGTTACCTATTCGTATAAAACTACCGTGTTTTATGGTAAAGCTACCGTTCAGGGCATTTATAATATTACTTCAAAAACTATTTTACTTAAAGAAACAGGATTGGTAGATTTAAAAATTAGTGATAAAAGCGAGCCTTGCTTGATGACCTGCTACCTCGATTACAGCAAAATTGGTAAGTTAGAAGTGCTACAAGGCACGTTTATATCTACCAATATAAAAGACAAAGGCGACTGCGGCAATGGCAAAGTATATTTGGAAAGGGTTGCTGATAGCGACTTTGAGCTAGAACCTTTTCTAGCAAAAAAAGGGAAATCAAAAAAAACAGATGATACAGCGGCAAAAAAAGCCACCATCATTCCAAAACAAAGCATTAACCTAAGCAGAGCCAACCCTAATAAGTTGCCTTTACCAACCAACAAACCTGTAACGCCCAAAGTAGCAAATCCTTCAATTGGTAATAACCCAGTTATTGCATCGGCAAACAAGCTAAAAAAACCCAAGCCAAAAGCTTCTAGTGTGGCAATTACGAGAGATACGATGATGAAATCAGAGTCTGAACTGATTCAGCAGAAAAGAGCTCCTGTAGAGAGTGAAGTTCGTGAGAAAAAACCAGTTACCGTTCCAAAAGTTTTACAGGAAAGAGAAAACAATCTGGTTAAAACCTTGGTGGTTGAAGACGAAAATATACAGATTGATTTATTTGATAATGGTACAATCGACAATGATACCATCAGTGTATATCACAACAATGAATTGGTGGTGAGAAATGGGCGACTGGCATTCAAGGCCATCAGTTTTAAAATTAAATGTTCTCGCAAAGAAAATATCCACGAGCTAGTAATAGTAGCAGAAAACTTGGGGGAGATACCACCTAATACAGCACTTATGGTTATTACTGCTGGGCGCAAGCGTTATGAGGTTTTTCTATCTTCTAATGAAAAGAAAAATGCCAAAGTGGTAATTGAATATATTCCCCATTAAAACTTAAAGTTCCAAGTTACTGATGGCAATACAGGAAACAGTGATACCTGCTTGGCCGATACTTTTAAAGTACCTGCCGCTGCGGATCCTTCTTGGTTAAAATATAAAAAGTAGGGATTGGCGCGACTGTAAGCGTTGTAAAGGCTGAATACCCAATTGGTACTGTATTTCCTAATTTTTTTTGGCTTGGGGGTGTAAGTGGCGGCAAAATCAACCCGATGGTAAGCATCCATCCGATATGAATTGATACTGCTGAATTGTTGCGATAATATTCCTCCTACAAAATAAAATCGCTCAGGTACTGAAATAGCATTCCCCGTACCATATACAAATACAGAACTGATCTTCCATTTATCGTTAATGGTATAGTTGCCTACAAGTGACAAGTCATGTCTGCGATCATAGCGACTGGGAAATTTATTTCCATCGTTTAGGTCGTTGAATTTTCTCCAAGTCCAGCTTAACGTATAACCAAACCAACCAGTGAATCTACCCTTCACTTTATTAATAAAAAGTTCAGCACCATAACTCCATCCTCTGCCAAAAACAAATTCTTCTTCTGGATCTTTTATAGAGGGAGTATATCCGTTGCGGTATTCAATTTGGTTCTCCATGGTTTTATAATAAGCTTCCACCGAAGTTTCAAACATTCCATCTTTAAAATTTTTGAAATAGCCTACAGCATATTGCCAACTAATTTGTGGTTTTACCCGAATGGTACTGGGCACCCATAAATCGGTAGGTAAAGTGGAGCCAGCATTGGTAACCAGATGAATATATTGAAGATTGCGCGTAACACCTGCTTTAAATGACGCTGTTTCATTTAAGGTATACCGAAGGGTAGCTCTTGGCTCTAGTCCACCATACCCTTTTACCAATTTGCCGCTGCCAAAAACAGTACTATCAATTTTATTACCTACAGCATCTCGTTCGTACATAGTATATTTGCCCACTTGCTGAAAGAGGCTGTAACGTAAGCCCATATTTAGTTTCAGCTTAGGGCTAATTTCCCAATCGTCTTGAAGGTAGAGTGCTATTTCATTGGCCATTTTTTTACTCGCGTTATCAGGAGTAAATACAACACTGTCTTGATTACCGCTTAATACATTGGGTAAAAAACTATGTCGCGTAAACTGTGCCCCAAACTTTAATTTATGATCGGGAGTAGGATAAAAATCAAAATCTGTTTTAGCAGTGAGGTCTTTTATACCCGAAGAAAGATTGATGCGAAAATCGTTCTGTACGCCTTCGAGACTGAACCTGTAATCGTTGTAAACCAAGGTAGTATTGGCAAATAACTTTCTGTTGAACACATGGTTCCATCTAAAAGTAGCCGTAGAATTACCCCAATCAATTAGGGTTTTAAAAGAGCGAGCTACATTGTTAAAATTGAATTTGTCGCGACCAAAATAACCACTTAAATAGAGGTGGTCTTTCTCTGAAATCTGGTAATTCATTTTAGCATTCAAGTCGTAAAAATAATAACCCGATCCATAAAAATCACTGGTCTT